>NZ_PCZU01000130.1:0-5254 GCF_002887785.1 Rhodococcus sp. ENV425 | reverse complement strand
TCGGCAGCACCCGCCACAGGGCCAGCGCGACCACGACCATCACGGCGGCGCTCACCCGGTAGACGGTGGCCCACCCGCCGACGCCGGCGAGGAGCCCGGCGACGCTTCGGGCGAGCAGGATGCCGAGCACCAACCCGCTCATCACCGTCCCGACGGCCTGGCCGCTGCGCTCCGGTGTGGCCAGGGTCGCGGCGAACGGCACCAGCACCTGCGCGGCCACCGAGAACAGCCCTGCGATCGCCGTGCCGACGGCCAGCACCGCGATGTCCGGGGCGAAGCCGCTGATTGCCTGGCCGGCCGCGGCGGCGAGCATGAGCCCCACCGTGAGGCGGCGCTTGTCGAACATGTCACCGAGCGGCACCAGGAACAGCAGGCCGAGGCCGTAGGAGACCTGGGCGATGGTGACGGTGGCTGCGGCGGCAGAGTGGGAGGTGCCCAGGGCGGCGGCGATCGAGTCGAGCAGGGGCTGGTTGAAGTAGTTGCCGCCCACGCACAAACCGGTGGCCGCCGCCATCAGCAGCAGCACGGGGGTGGTCAGCACGGGCCGGGTCGACGTCACGTCTGCCAGCCTCGCGCGGCCGGGCCGGTGCTGTCCAACCGGCTTCCTGCCGTCGGCGGCCCGGGACCGCCGACGCGCGGCTCAGGCGCGGCTCGCGCCGATCAGCGCGAACCTCCCGTCGGGATCGATCCACTCGCGCCGGACGACGAACCCGGCCTCGGTCAGTTCACGGCCCATCCCGTCGAGACGGAACTTGGCGGAGATCTCGGTGCGCAGCTGCTCACCCGCCGCGAAGGAGATCTCGAGATCCAGCCCGGGAATTCGGACGGTCATGGGCTCGGTGGCCTCGAGCCGCATCTCGATCCATTCGTTGATCGGGTCCCACACGGCGACGTGCCGGAACTTCCCGGGTTCGAAGTCCGCACCGAGCCGGTTGTTGAGCACGTTCAGCACGTTGCGGTCGAATTCCGCGGTGATCCCGGCCGCGTCGTCGTAGGCCGGCACGAGCACGTCCGGGTCGGTGACGAGGCCGATGCCGAGAAGCAGCCACTCCCCCGGCTCGAGCACGGCGGCGAGATCGGTGAGGAACGCGGCGCGCTCGGCGGGCGCCAGGTTGCCGATGGTGCCGCCGAGGAACGCGATCATGCGGCGTCCGCCGCCGGGCAGGTGCGCGAGCGAGCCGGTGAAGTCTCCGACGACGCCCCGCACCGTCAGGTCCGGGTACTCGGCCGAGAGCCGGGTCACCGCGGGCTGCAGGGCGGCCTCCGACACGTCCTGCGGTACGTACGTATGGATGTACGGTTGCAGCGCGTCGAGCAGGATCTCCGTCTTCTCGGAGGAGCCCGACCCGAGCTCGACGAGCATCTCGGGGCGGGCCTCGTCGGCCAGTTCCGGTGAATGCTTTTGCAGCAGAGCCCGTTCGGTGCGGGTGGGGTAGTACTCCGGCAGGCGGGTGATCCGGTCGAAGAGCTCGCCGCCGCGCGCATCGTAGAGCCAGGTCGGCGAGAGCCACTTCGGCGACGACGTCAGCCCGCGGCGCGCGTCGGCCCGCAGCGACTCGTCGAGCTGCTCCGGGGTCAGGTACACGTCCACCGTCATGAAACGGCCACCTCCATGGGGGACACGATGAGGTGTCCCGGTCGGGCGCTGACCAGGTGCCGGTCCGGCACCTGACGCCAGCGCGGATCGTCGTCGTACGGTTCCGAGGACACCACGGCGACGTCCTCGTCGACGAGGGTCCACAGCGAGTGGTACCAGGCCGTCGCCCACAACCCGGAACCGTTGCCCAGCAACAGGTTCAGCCGCGAACCCGGCGCGACCGCGAGCACGTCGTGGAGGAGCCGCATCAGCGCCTGCTCGGGCCGCGAGGAACGCAGCCGCGAGTACAGCAGCAGCCACAGCGCGGCCGCGTCGGTGGGCGACTCGAGCTGCAGCAGTTCGGCCACCGGCAGGCGCTGGGCCAGCGAAACGAGCGAACCGGGCCACCCGCGGACCAGCCCGTTGAGGCTGAACGCCCAGCCGTCGCGGGTGAACGGGGCGCAGGCCGAGCGCTCGACGGGCATGCCCTCCGTCGCCGAGCGCAGCGACGCCATGACGGCTCCGGCGCTGATGTGCGAAAGGCCTTCGGCGACAAAGGGGTCGGACCAGATCGGAGCGGGGTTCCGGTAGCGGCCGAAGCCGTCGGCACCCCACCATGCCACCCCGAACCCGTCGGCGTTGATGGTGCCGCCGCCGCGCATGTCCTTCGGCGCCCACGATTGGCGCAACAGCGACCGGGGTCCCTCGGTCACCAGGGAGCTCACCGAGCGGACCGGCCCGAGATATCCCAGGTGTCTACACATCCGGCACGTCCCGCGCGCAGCGGAAGCCGGCGAAGATCTGCCGCCGGATCGGCAGGTCCCAGTTGCGGAAGGTGCCGCGGCAGGCCGCGGGGTCGGTGCCGAACGAGCCGCCGCGCAGTACCCGGAAGTCGCCGCCGAAGAACACCTCCGAGTACTCCCGGTACGGGAAGGCGGTGAACCCGGGATACGGCTCGAACCCCGAGGCCGTCCATTCCCACACGTCGCCGATCAGCTGGTGCACGCCGAGGCGCGACGCACCCGCCGGATAGGCACCGACGACGGCCGGCTCGAGGTGCCGCTGGCCGAGGTTGGCGTGGGCCTCGGTCGGTTCCTCGTCGCCCCACGGGTAGCGCCGGCTCGCCCCGGTCAGCGGGTCCCAGCGGGCAGCCTTCTCCCATTCGGCCTCGCTGGGCAGCCGGCGCCCGGCCCAGCGCGCGAACGCCTCGGCCTCGTGGAAGCACACGTGCACCACGGGCTCGTCGGGATCGAGCGGCACCACCGCCCCGAACCGGCGGCGCCACCACGTGCCCGAGTCGTCGCGGGTCCAGAACTGGGGGGCCTCGAGACCCGCCTGCTCGCGGTGCACCCATCCCTCCGGGCTCCACAGCTCCCGGCGGGCGTAGCCGCCGTCGGCCAGGAACTCGAGGTAGCGCCCGTTGGTGACCGGCACCGTGTCGATCGCGAACGCCGGTACGTACACCCGGTGCGCGGCCCGCTCGTTGTCCAGCGCCCACGGATCGGTCGAGGTCCCCATCTCGAACTCGCCGCCCGGGATCAGCACCTCCTCCGCGGCCGGCGGCTCGGCGCGCCGCGGCGGCGGTGGGGCGTCGAGCACGGGCGATCCCGCCCGCAACTGGTGCGTGGCCAGCATCGTCTCCGCATGCTGCACCTCGTGCTGGACACTCATCGCGAAGACGAATCCGTCACGGGTGAGGTCGGTGTCGAATGCACACTGCGCCAGCACGTCCGCCGCCCGCGCGCGGACCTCCGCCGCGTAGCCGCGGGCCTCCGCCGGCCCGAGCAACGGCAGCGCCGGACGGTCCGCGCGGGGATGCCGGAAGGCGTCGTAGAGGTCGTCGACGTCCGGGCGCACACCGCCCTGACCGCCGGCCGCCCGGAGCAGCCAGCGTTCCTCCTGGTTGGCGATATGCGCGAGATCCCACACGAGGGGGCTCATCAGCGGCGAATGCTGGGCCGTGAGCTCCGCGTCGTCGATGTCGGTCAGCGCGAGGACCCGCGCCCGCGCGCGGGCGAGGTCCCGGCCGAGCCGGGTGTGCAGACCGCTCACCGGTCCTGGACCTCCGGGGTGCGACCGCGGCAGCACCGCGCCGCCGCCGAGTCCAGGGCCGTGGTGAACCGCATGTCCGGCGACGCCTCCGCGGCGAGGGCGAGCAGTCCGACCGCCGCGGCCCGGAGCTCGAGGTCCGCGAGACCGAACTCGGCAGCCTCCTGCCAGCGGTCCACGACGGGTGCGGCGACGGCCAGGGCCTCGTCCATCACGGCCGGCGAGGTGAGCAGCGCCTCGACCGCGGCGACCGGGACCTGCCAGAGGGCACCCGGCTGGGCGTCGATGTACCGGACCTCGAGATGCCCGGCGGGACGCACCGGCGGGAACAGGGTGGTCAGGTGGTAGTCCAGGTCGGCGACGGTGGGCCGGCGCCCGATCTCGTCGTCGAGACCGCCGCCGAGCCAGTCCGCGAACGACGCACCCGGCGGCGCGTGCCAGTCCCCGTCGGACGCGCGCACGCACAGCAGCGGCGCGTCGAGCGCCCAGGCCGGGTAGTGCGCCGGATCGGGGACGGGCGTGGTGCGGTCGGCGTCCAGCGCCAGCCAGGTCCGCATCCGCTGCGACGCCCAGGTTCCGTCCGGGGCGCCGCGCAGCGAGGGGGAACACGCGAACGCGGCCACGAGCGCCGGTCCGACGGCGTGCAGCACCCGCCACCGGCGGGCCAGCTCGCCGTCGTCGGCGCCGGCGTCGACGCTCACCTGAGTGGCGGCGGTGCTGTTCATCATCAACCGGCCCAGCGGCCCGATCCGGTCGAACCGGAGCTCCATCGCGCTGTACCGGGGGGTGCGCAGGAGCCGCTGCGGGGGGCGCAGTTCGTCGGCCGCCGCGTCGATCATGTCCACCGACCGGCGCGCCAGCAACGCACGGAGCATGCGGGCATCGGCGGTGAGACGGTCGCAGACCTGCCGCGCCGAGCCACACGGCACGCTCGACAGTTCGACCTGCCCGCCGGGCTCGAGGGTCACGGCGCTGCCCGACGGCAACGGCCGCGCCGAGGAGCCCGGAGCCAGCTGCCGGGGGGCGTGCGGGCCGAGGGCCTCGAGGATCGCCTGCAGCTCCGGCCGGGCGCTCGTGCCGTCGGCCCGGGCCGTGAGCCATTCCAGTTCCACCCCGATCAGCCGGGGCGGCCCGAAGCGGAAGCTCACCCTTCGCACGTGCAGTTCGGCGGCGGTTCGCGAGGCGATGCCGGCGTCCGCGCGCGGCACCGCCGTGTCGACTGTGATCACCACTCGGTCCGCCCCTCCCTCGCCTGTGGGCCAGCTCACGGACGAGCCTAACGTCAACCGGCGACAGGATGCGGGTGAACGCTCACGGCACGGCCCGGCGCGTCGCCCGTGCGAGGACACCGACCGCCAGCACGGCGGCGCCGACCCCGACGGCGCCCGGCGGCAGCGTCAGTGTCAGCGCGACGCACCCGACGGCCCCGATCACCTGCAGGAATCGGGGGTAGCGACGGTGCTCGTCCCGCTGGGTGAAGGCGGACAGGTTCGCGACGAGGTAGTACACCAGCACCCCGAAGGATGAGAATCCGATCACTCCGCGCAGATCGACGGTCGCGACGAGCAGGCACACCACCGCGGCGACGGCGAGTTCGGCCCGGTGCGGCACCGCGAACCGCGGATGCAC
>NZ_PCZU01000001.1:0-6206 GCF_002887785.1 Rhodococcus sp. ENV425 | reverse complement strand
GCTTGTCGCATCGGCCGCCTGAAACCGCCCTGATCGAAGCGGTGTGACATTCGGCCACGTGCCGTTCCGGGCCTCCTCCGCGTCGGCCGAAGTTGTCCACACCCGGCGAGTTCATCCACAGATTTCGTGATCCGGCCCGGTGTGGACCGCGGAGGACCTTCGCGTGGCGCACAGTGGTCGCCACACAGGGAGGGACGGGGATGGGACGCAATCAGCAGGTGGGGGCGCTGGGGGAGGACCTGGCGGCCGAGTTTCTCGAGTCGGCGGGCATGGTGGTGCTCGCGCGCAACTGGCGCAGCCGGTACGGGGAACTCGATCTGATCGCCGAGGACGGCGACACGGTGGTGTTCGTGGAGGTCAAGACCCGCACCGGCCTCGGATACGGCACGCCCGCCGAGGCGGTGACCGCGGTGAAGGCGGGCCGGATCCGCCGACTGGCCGCGTTGTGGTTGTCCGGCCGGCAGCAACGGTGGCGGCGGGTGCGGGTCGACGTGGTCACGGTGCTGCTCCCACAGCGGGGCGAACCCTTGATCACCCACCGGCGGCAGGTGCTGTGATGGCGCTGGGGAAGGCGTACTCGGTGGCCGTCACGGGGGTGGACGGGCAGGTCGTGGAAGTCGAGGCCGACATCGGCCGCGGCCTGCCGGGAGTGAAGATGGTGGGCCTGCCCGACACCGCGCTGCAGGAGTCCCGGGATCGGGTGCGCGCGGCGGTGACGAATTCCGGTGGTGAATGGCCGGATTCGCGCGTGGTGCTGGCCCTGTCGCCGGCGACGCTGCCGAAGGTGGGCAGCGTGTACGACCTCGCCCTCGCGTGTGCGGTGCTCAACGCCGCCAAGTCGATTCCGCCCGAGGGTGTTTCGCGGACGGTTCTGCTCGGAGAGCTGGCGCTCGACGGCCGGGTGCGGTCGGTGCGCGGGGTACTGCCGGCGGTGCTGTCCGCCAAACGCGCCGGGTGGGAGCGGGTGGTGGTCCCGGCCTCCACGATGTCCGAGGCCGGGCTGGTCGACGGCATCGACATCTACGGGGCGGACACCCTCACCGAGGTGGTGCTGTGGCTGCGCGGAGACGGCCCCCTCGAGCGGCCCGGTCCCCGGCCGGTGGGGGAGCGGCCGGGGCGGGCGGACATGAGCGAGGTGGTCGGTCAGCACGAGGCGCGACGGGCCATCGAGATCGCCGCCGCCGGCGCGCACCACCTGATGCTCACCGGCCCACCCGGAATCGGGAAGACGATGCTCGCCCAGCGGCTTCCCGGCGTGCTGCCGGCGCTGACGGAGGAACAGGCGCTCGAGGTGACCGCGATCCACTCCGTCGCCGGAACCCTGTCGGCGGACCGGCCGCTCGTCACCGACCCGCCGTTCATCGCTCCACACCACACCGCCTCGGTCAGCTCGCTCGTCGGTGGGGGCGGCGGCATGGCCAAACCCGGCGCGGTCAGCCGTGCACACCGGGGCGTGCTGTTCCTCGACGAGGTCGCCGAGATGGGCACCAAGGCGCTCGAGGCGCTGCGGACCCCGCTCGAGGACGGCGAGGTGCGGATCGCCCGCCGCGACGGCGTCGCGCGCTATCCGGCGCGGTTCCAGCTGATCCTCGCCGCCAATCCGTGCCCGTGTGCCCCGCCGCGCGACGCCGACTGCGTGTGCCCGCCCACCGCCCGACGTCGCTACCTGGGCAGGCTGTCGGGTCCGCTGCTGGACCGGGTGGACCTGCGGGTCCGGATGGAGACGGTGGCCACCGGCGCCCTCATGGGGGAGGCGGGGGAGAGCACCGAGGACGTCCGCGCCCGAGTGGCCCGCGCCCGGGCCGCGGCGGCCGAGCGGTGGGGGGTCCACGGCTGGAGCACCAACGCCGAGGTGCCCGGCCCTGCACTCCGGCAGAAGTTCCGCCTGCCCGCCGCGGCGCTCAAGCCGGTCGAATGGGCGCTGCGGAAGGGCGCGATCACCGCCCGCGGGGCCGATCGGGCGTTGCGCGTCGCCTGGACGTTGGCGGACCTGGCCGAACTGGACGCACCGGGTGAGGTGCAGGTGGCGGCGGCGCTGGATTTCCGGGATCGGGGGACGGCGTGAGCGCGGCGGAGCCGCGCCGGCTGGCGTGGGCGTACCTGTCGACGGTCGCCCAGGGTGCGTCGCGGATGCTGAATGCTGCGATCGAGGCGGACGGCCCGGAGGCGGTCGCCGCGGCCGTGCGCGACGGCTCGATCGGCGGCGCGTTACGCCGTCGCACCGTCGCACGTGCCCATCTCGACTCGGCGGCGCAGGATCTCGAGCTCGTCGCGCGGCTGGGTGGACGGTTGGTGACGCCGGACGACGCGGAGTGGCCGGCGTGGCAGTTGCTGGCGTTCGACGGCCTCGACGGCGCGGACACCGATGCGGCGCCGGTGGCGCTGTGGGTGGTGGGTCGGCGGCGCATCGACGAGCTGGTCGAGCGGTCCGTCGCCGTGGTCGGCACGCGTGCGGCGAGCGGCTACGGGGAGAACGTGACCGCGGAGATCGCCGGGGACCTGGCGATGGACGGGTGGGCGGTGCTGTCGGGGGCGGCTTTCGGGGTCGATGCCGCGGCGCATCGGGCGGCGCTGGGGGTCGGCGGCGCGACGATGGCGGTGCTCGCGTGCGGGGTGGACCGGGCGTATCCGGCGGCGCACACCGGGTTGCTGCGGCAGATCGCCGAGCACGGGGCGGTGGTCAGCGAGTATCCGCCCGGGACGGTGCCGGCGCGGTTCCGGTTCCTGGCCCGCAATCGGCTGGTCGCCGCGCTCGGCGGAGGTGTGCTGGTGGTGGAGGCGGGGTGGCGCAGCGGGGCGCGGAACACGGCGGCGTGGGGGCGGCGGCTGGGGCGTCCGGTGCTGGCGGTGCCGGGGCCTGTGACGTCGGCGGCGTCGCAGGGCTGTCATCGGATGATCCGGGAGCAGGAGGCGCGGCTGGTGGGCACCGCGCGCGAAGTCGTCGAGGAGATCGGCCCGATGGGCGTGAGCGACGACGGCGACGGGCGGTGGGCGCGTGCGCTCGACGGGCTCTCGGGCGACATGGCGTCCGTGTACGAGGCCCTGCCGGCGGTGGGGGCGGTGTCGGTGCAGCAGCTGTCGGAGGCGTCGGGGCTGCTCGTGGAGCGGGTGCGGGCGGCGTTGCCGCTGCTCGAGCTGGAGGGACACGTGCAGCGGGAGGGGGCCGGCTGGGCGCGCAGCGTGTGACGGTCAGGACTGCTCGTGCCCGCGCAGCTCCTCGGCCTTGGACAGGATCGCCTTGTAGTACCTGTCGCCGAGTACCTTCGTCACCTGGGCCGCGAGCTCGGTCTCTCCGGTCTGGAGCAGGACGTACTCGAGTTCGGCCAGCTGTGCGCCGATCGTTTCGCGCCGCCGGTCCGTGTCCTCGAGGGCGCCGACCAGGCTGGTCAGGTACTGCGACGTGACGGTGTTCATCGTTTCTCGCATACCGCAACGATGGCGGAATTCCGTCGCGATTTCGGCGGATCGGGCGATCCCGGTGGTGCCACGGCGAGGCGGTGCTGTGGCTGCGGCCGGACCGCACGCGTAGGCTGCCCTGGTTAGGTAAGCCTGAGCAAATATGGAGGTGGGCGTGGCCCCGAAGACCCCGCGATCGACGACCCTGACGGTGACGGGCAGCGAACGCCTGACCCCGCACCTGGTGCGGGTCCACTTCGGCGGTCCCGGATTCGACGAGTTCGAACCCGGCCCGTACACCGACTCGTACGTCAAACTCGAACTGGAGGCGGGCGGCGGGACGGTCCTGCGCACCTACACGGTGCGAGCAGTGAACCCGCGGTCCAGGCAGATCGCGATCGACTTCGTCGTCCACGGCGATCACGGTGTCGCCGGACCCTGGGCGGCATCCGTCCGGCCGGGGCAGACCGTCGTGGTCCGCGGGCCGGGCGGCGCCTACCGGCCCGATCCGGAGGCCGACTGGCACCTGCTCGCCGGTGACGACACCGCGATACCGGCCGTCGCTGCGGCGCTCGAGGCGCTGGCGCCGGACGCAGTGGGCCGGGTGTTCCTCGAGGTCACCGACGCCGCCGACGCGATCGACCTCGCGGCGCCCCCCGGCGTCGAGGTCACCTGGCTGCACCGCGGCTCCGGTGCCGGGGCCGTCGGGCCGGACCTCTCCGGCGCGAACGCGCCGCTCGTCGCCGCGGTGACCGGCGCCGAGTGGCTTCCGGGAGATCCGCACGTGTTCATCCACGGCGAGGCGGAGACCGTCATGCACCACCTGCGGCCGTACATCCGCAAGACCCGCGGGGTTCCGGCGGCACGCGCGTCGATCTCCGGGTACTGGCGGCGCGGCCGCAGCGAGGAGGGCTTCCGGGAGTGGAAGCGCGAACTCGCGACGGTCGAGGCGCGGTGACGGTGCTCAGGCGCGCTCGCGGGTGAGGGTGAGCAGCGCGGTCATGGAGAGCGCGGCCGAGATCGCTATCGCCAGCGCCATCGGCAGCGCGGTGTCCTCCCCGCCGAGCCCGACCAGCGGCGACACCAGGGCGGCCAGGCCGAACTGGGACGCGCCCATGACCGCGGAACCGGTGCCCGCGGCCTTCGGTACCTGCCCCTGCGCCAGCGCCGTCGCGTTGCCCATGACGAAGCCCAGGCTGGAGACGACGAGGAACAGCAGCGGCAGCACCAACCAGCGGTTCGTGTCGGCCACCAGGACGGCGAGCACCAGCAGCACCCCGGCGGTCAGCATCTGGGTCACGCCGTAGCGCAACAGGTCCCGCACCTCGAAGCGGCCGATGAGCCGGGTGTTGACGATGTTGCCTGCGACGAGGCCCACCGAGTTGGCGGCGAAGATCAGGGAGAACTGTCCCGGCGTCATGCCCAGGACCTCCTGGACCACGAACGGTGACGCGGAGATGTACGAGAACATCGCGCCGAAGCCGAGCGCGAACGTCGCGGCATAGCCCACGAACCGTCGGTTGCCGATCACCGTGCCGAAGTTGCGGGCGAGCATCGCCAGGCCCCCGCTGTGGCGTCGCTCGGGCGGCAGGGTCTCCGGGACGACCGTGAGCACCGCGACGATCATCAGCACGGCCAGGCCCGTCAGGACCCAGAAGATGCCGCGCCAGCCGATGGGCCCCAGGAGGACGCCGCCCAGCAGGGGCGCGACGATCGGTGCCACACCGCCGATGATCATCATGACGCTGAACAGGCGGGCGGCCTCGTTGCCGCGGGCGCGGTCCGCGATCACCGCGCGCGCCAGCACGATTCCTGTGCCGCCGCTGAAGCCCTGGATCAACCGGGCCGCGATGAGCACCTCCACCGTCGGTGCCGTCGCGCACAGGGCGCTGCTCAGGGCCAGGACGACGGTGCCCGCCAGCAGCAGGCGGCGCCGGCCCCACCCGTCGGAGAGCGGGCCCACGATCAGCTGCCCGACACCCAGGCCGGCCATGAACGTGGTGAGAGTGAGCTGGATACCGACCGTGCTGGTGCCGAGGCTCTCCGACATGACCGGCAGTCCGGGCAGATACATGTCGGTGGCCAGAGGCGCGGTGGCGGAGAGCAATGCCAGTCCGAACAGCATCGGCAACGGAATCGTTTTACTCACGAACTAACCTTAGTGTGCCCTCGGTCGGCGTGTTCGGTTGCGTGGGCGGTGCCCACGGCGCACGGTGACGGCCATGGACACCGCGCTGCCGCCGCCCCTCGCCGTGCACCTCGAGGAGTTCGTCGAGCACCTCGACCTGCAGGGCGGCCGGTCGGCCCACACGATCCGCGCGTACACCACCGACATCCGCACCCTCCTCGCTCACCTCGAGGCCGGCCACCCGGATGCGCGGATCGCCGACCTCACTCTCGAGGTGCTCCGCTCCTGGCTCGCCGGCCAGGTGACGAGTGGCGCCGCCCGCACGACCCTGGCGCGGCGCACCTCGTCCGCCCGCACCTTCTGCGCGTGGCTGGCTCGCACGGGCCGGCTCGACCACGATCCCGCGGCGCGGCTGGCATCGGCCCGCACCCATCGCACTCTCCCGCCGGTACTGCGTGCCGACCAGGCCTGTGAGGTGATGACCGCTGCGGAAGCCGGTGCGCGCGAGATGGAGCCGGTGGCACTGCGGGATCGGCTCGTGCTGGAACTGCTGTATGCGACGGGTATCCGGGTCGGTGAGCTGTGCGGACTCGACGTCGACGACGTCGACACCGAGCGCAGGGCGCTGCGCGTGGTCGGCAAGGGCAACAGGGAACGGACCGTGCCGTACGGGGCGCCCGCG
>NZ_PCZU01000129.1:0-12442 GCF_002887785.1 Rhodococcus sp. ENV425 | reverse complement strand
CGAGGGCATGCCGCGCCGCTACGCCGACTATCTGCCCGACGACGGGTTCACCACCTTGAACGTCGTCTCGACGATCGGATCGTTCGTGCTCGGCGCCTCGGTGCTGCCGTTCGTGTGGAACATCTTCAAGAGCTACCGGTACGGGCAGGTGGTGACCGTGGACGATCCGTGGGGTTACGGCAACTCCCTCGAGTGGGCGACGAGCTGTCCGCCGCCGCGGCACAATTTCACCGAGCTGCCGCAGATCCGCTCCGAGCGCCCGGCGTTCGAACTGCACTACCCGCACATGGTGACGCGACTGCGCACCGAAGCCCATGTCGGACCGGGACACCGGCACGCCGAGGAGCTGCCCGCCGCACCGCGGACCGGGTCCGCGCCCGAGGCGCCCACCGATCCGTCCACCCGGTGATCGTCACCGCCGTCGAAGGAGGACGAGGATGCACCCCCACCCCCCGGTGGTCGCCGTGCCGGCGACCACCCGCGCCACCGCGCTGCTGACCGAGTGGTTGATCCGCGATCTGACCCCGCTCGTGCTCACCCATGCCGGGCTGCCCGATCCGCAGCGGCTGTACCGGCTGCCGCCGATCACCGGCGCGCACATCACCCGTCCGGGCAAGCTGCGCCGCCATGTGCGTGCGCTCGAGCAGGTCCTCGCGCAGATCGAGGTGCATCTGCGGACGGGTCTGCGCCGTCGGCCGCCGACGCCGTTGACGACCGACTCCGCGCCCGCCGTGCCGGGGGAGGTGCTCGAGGTGACCGGGCTGCTGGCCGGGGCCGTGGCCGAACTCGGCAGCCCGGCCGCGGCCCTGGCCAACCGCACGGTGCTCACCGCGGCCGGGGTGATCGCGGCCGGGGCGGGCACGGCCGAGGCGTTCGACAGCTGGTCGACGACGGCGTGGTCGTACTGCACCGTCGTCTCGCAGGTGTGGCAGGACGAACCGCAGGCCCGGATGTTCGTCGACCCGCGATGACGCCCCTGCCCGGTATCGCCTCGCCTACCGGGGGCGGGGATACCGGGCGGGCCCCGGCGCTGTCGGATCCCGAACCGGATGAAGGAGGCGCGATGACCGAGCCGTCGCACGAGCCGACCGCAGGTCCCGACCCGGTTGAGCGCCGGCAGGAGCTGGCGGCCGCCGAACGGCAGGCGGCCGCGGAGATCGACCCCGGGATGCGGGCGGTGGTGGTCGCCGCGGCCGTGGTGGTGCTGACCCTCTCGTTCGCCCTGCCGCACAGCGGCGACGCCAACGGCTGGCAGATGCTGGCCGGATCCGAGCAGGCCGTGGCCGAGACGATCACCCTGCCCTCGCGGATCTTCCTGACCCTGGCCGCGGTGTTCGGGATCGTGGTGTCGATGCTCGCTCTGGTGACCCGACGGTGGGTGCTGGCCTGGATTGCGTCCGCGGGCTGCGCCCTGGCGGTGGTGTTCGCAGTGCTGGCGGTGTGGTCACGGCAGACCCTCGAGCCGGGCGGCGGGGGCGCCGGCCCGGGCGCCGGACTGTTCCTGGGCTGGGCGGCGGTCCTGGTGCTCGCCTTCCACTGGCTCAAGGTGGTCTGGGCCCGTTCGTCCCGGATGCTCGAGGCCGAGGCCGCCCGCCGCGACGCCGAAACCCACCTGCCCGAGCAGTTCCACTACCGACTCGACCCGCCTCGCCGCGACGTGCAGGATCCGCCCGCAGACTAATCCGCCCGCAGACTAACTAGGCGCGGCGGCCACTCGGGGCAGGCACGGTATCAAGAGCTAGGCGGCATTCGGCCGGCTCGTGCGCGCGGACGAGGAATGCGGGCACGAGGAATGCGGGCACGAGGAATGCGGGCACGAGCCGGCCTCGGAGACCGGGCTCGGAACAGGGTCCGCCAGTAGGGGCCGGAACGCCGAGGTGGTCAAGCGAGCACGGTGACACCTCCGATGGGGACTCCCGCACGGGTCACCAGCCACCCGGCATGCAGTGTAGGCACCGCGTCCGATCTGGTGCAGAGGCAGAAGGGGCCACCGGCGCCACGTGAATTTTTCGGCCATCCCTCAACCTGGAATTACATGACTGCTGACATTTCAATTCGAGGTAGCCGATCGAGGAGGTCCAGGGTCCTGAGCCAGTACGCGGACGGGCCGGTGGCGCCGGTGGGCGCTGTTGGGACCGGCATTCGTCTCCTCCCTCGCCTATGTGTATCCGGGAAACGTGGCCTCCGCCGTCAGTGCCGGCGCCCAGTTCGGGAATCTGTTGGTGTGGATGGTCGTCGCCGCCAATGCCGTGGCCGCCCTTGTGCGGTAGCCGTCGGTCAAGCTCGGGCTGGTCACCGGCATGTCGCGGCCGGGGCCCTGCGCGAGCGGATACCCGATCGGTGCGGCTGACGTACTGGGACAGGCGGAGTTGGTGGCGATGGCCACGGATCTGGCCGAGGTGATCGGCGGTGCGATCGTCCTGCACCTGCTGTTCGGTCTGCCGCTGCTGACCGGGGCGGTGCTCGCTGGGGCGGTGTCGCTGGTCTTGCTGCTGGTGCAGGACACCCGCGGCCAGCGTAGGTCCGAGCGTGTGATCAGCGGTCTGTTGCTGATGTTCGCGTTCGGTTTCGTCACCAGCGTCGTCGCCTCACCGCCGGACCCGCGCGGGCGGCCGAGGGCCGCGGTGTCGCTGTCGGTGGCGTAGAGCAACAGCAGGTGGCGGTGGCCGACGGGTGGTGCCCCGATTCGACGGACCCGAGTCGATCCTGCTCGCCACGGCGATGCTCGGCGCCACGGTGATGCCGCATGCGGTGTATCTGCACTGGACTGCACCGCCTGGGCCGGGACCGCCTCGCCGCCGTCGGAGACCTGGACTGGTCCGCTGCGATCCTCGGCGAACACCCAGGACAGCGTCAGGCCGCAACCGATGAGTGCCCCACCCCCGCAGTGCGCTCGCGCTGTGGTCCCGTCGCTGCACCCCTGGACGACTGCCGGCGAGCAAGGACTACGACTACCCCCGTCCCCGACTCTGGTTGCGAGCCTCGTCCCGCGCATCGCCCGACGAGGTGCGTCCACAGCAGCGAGCGCCGGACCCGTAGCGGTGGAAGATCGAACGCACGCTGGCCTGGTTCACCGGCTACCGGCGGCTGACGATCTGCTACGCACGTCCACTTGCCACCCCTTTGCGGGCTTCCTACGACTTGCTGCCGCACTGATGTGCTGGACCCCGCCTTGCCGTATGCGACAGTGCCCGAGACACCGATCGGCTTGCGGTGCGCCCCTACCACGGCTGGTCGGCCAGGGCTCGCAGCCGTCGATGGGCTCGGTCGGGATCCTGCTGCGGGCCGGGGCGGTGACGACAACGGGCACACTGTCGGTGAATGGTGCACTGTCACCGTGTCGGTCGGCGGTGAACGACAGTCAGCGCTGGCGATCAGTGATCCCGCGGATGTCGCGAAAATGTAGCTGCACCGAGAGCGCCTGCCTCGAAATCGCCCGCGCTGCGAGGCATCGGTGCCGAGTCGGCGTCCCGAACGAAGGTCGCTCGCGGCAGCAAGTCGCATGCCCAGGAGCCGATCAGGCCGCGCTGACGATCGCTGCTCTGCGTGCGGCCAGCCACGGCAGCGGGTCGGTTCTGGTACCGTCTGGACCTTCCACCTCGAAGT
The DNA here is from genome assembly GCF_002887785.1 of Rhodococcus sp. ENV425. Classification (NCBI taxonomy): domain Bacteria; kingdom Bacillati; phylum Actinomycetota; class Actinomycetes; order Mycobacteriales; family Nocardiaceae; genus Rhodococcus; species Rhodococcus sp. ENV425. The sequence goes on along the minus strand of NZ_PCZU01000129.1, from coordinate 8,836 downwards.
GCAGATGTGGGCCCGTGGAAACGCCCCGGTTGCCGACGGTGGCGATCTTCTGCCCGGCTCTGACCCGTTGGCCCACTGTCACCAGGTTGGTGTTGTTGTGCCCGTAGGTGGTCACCGTGCCGTCGTCGTGGCGGATGCGGACCCATAAGCCGAATCCCTGGGCCGGTCCCGCACTGATGACCTCGCCGTCGGCGACCGCCACGATCGGGGCGCCCATGGTGTTGGCGATGTCGATACCGCCGTGTCCGCGTCCGTCCCCGAATGTGGAGGTGATTGCGCCGGCGGTGGGAGCGACGAACGGCGCCATCTCCGGCCGCTTCCAGCTGGGCGGTTGCTGCGGGGGGCTTTGTTGCGTCGTGGGTGCCTTCGGGGTACTGCCGTCGAACTCTGTTCCGTGCTCGAAATTCCCGTCCGTAGGGGCGTCGGGTTCTTCTGCGGCGGTGTCGAGCTCGCTGGTACCGGCGGGGTCGGGTTCTTCGGCGGCCCCATCGTCCGGGGTGTCGGCGGTGTCGGGCCTCGGTCCTGCTTCCCCTGTCGGAGCGGAGTGCGGAGATCGGTAGTGCTCGGATGGACGGGGCTCGGCGGGAGAGGCATCTTCCAGCGCCAGCGCGGCCAGCAGCCGAGGTGCGATGCTCAGACCGAGTCCGGCCAGTGGGTCGGCGCATACGCTCGGCAACTCGTTGCCCTCGCCGGGATTTTGCGCATTCCACCGGGCCGCGCATCCGGCCAGGGACTGCAAGGCAGTGACCGTGTCGTCGAACGAACCGTCGACTCGGGCCTCGCGCACACCGGCGGCGGCGATGTTGGCGACGGTCTGCCACAACCCGGGATCGACGACCTCCACACCTGGCCGAGTTGCATCGGTTCGGGCGGTGAGTGCATCCGCGAGCACTGCCGCGACCGGCACGGGCGGCTCGGGAGCCGCCGATGCCGACGGCGCAGCCACGAAGGGGAGCGCCGCTCCCGCGGTCGAGGCTCCCAGAAGGAACTGCGTCAGCCGTCGTCGTGTCGAGAAACCCGCTGTGGTGCCCTCCATCGTGACCCCTCCCACATCCCGCGACGCGATGTCCGATTGATGCGCTTTGCGCAGTTCTGTCAAGACGACACGCCGCAACGGTAACCCACAACTGCATCTCCCACACCTCTATTCACTCCTTTATCGGAGGGCCGGGGCAGGGTCTGCGTTTCGCAGGGGGACGGCTAGAGCGCAGTCGCTGCTACAGTCGGGATGTTGTGAGGACCTCGAGGAGCTGTTCGGTGCATCTGCGCACTGTCGCCGCCTTCGCGGTCCTCTACTTCCTGGGCCACACGCTGGCGCAATGCGGTCTGGTCCTCGCCCATGCCGACCACGCCGCCGAAGTGCACATCTCCTCGGCGATGCAGCCACCGGCTGCGGAATCCACCCCCGGTCATGCCCACATCGACGACGGATCGAGGGAACTGCCTCACCACGACGCGTACGCCGTGGCGGCACCCCGAGGGGACAACCCGTTGCGTCCGATGGCGCTGATCTTCGCCGCCGCAACCGTACTGGCCGTCGCGGTGGGCTTCCGCTCGACGCCCACAGCCCCGCGTGCTCCGCCTCCCCACCCGCCCACTGCCCGATCGGGGCGGTCGCTGCTCAACGAGATCTGTATCCACAGGTGCTGATCGGCACGGCGCGGGTCACGAACGTCTACTCGTGGCCCGGTTCCGGCCGACCGCTATTCACCGCTGCCTTCGGCAGCCCCACAGAGATGACTCGTTATGAACAGTGCCGTTTTCACCACCCCCATTCCCCAGTCCACCGCCCAGCTGCTGACCACCGCACCCCGCTGCCCCCAGCCGAACACCATGGTCGGCAACACCCCCGTGCTGTGGGTGGGAGAGCCCTTTGCCGGCCCCGGACACGGCTTCTGGGCGAAACTCGAAGGCTGCAATCCCGGCGGGATGAAGGACCGGCCCGCCCTGCACATGGTCGAACGCGCCAAAGCCCGCGGAGATCTCGCCCCCGGCGCTCGCATCGTGGAATCGACCAGTGGCACCCTCGGCCTCGGTCTGGCCCTGGCCGGCATCGTCCACCACCACCCGGTCACCCTCGTCACCGATCCCGGCCTGGAACCGATCATCCATCGGATGCTCGCCGCCTACGGCGCCGACATCGACGTCGTCACCGAGCCGCACCCGAGCGGGGGATGGCAGCAGGCCCGGCGGGAGCGAGTCCGGGAACTTCTCGCCGCAGAGCCCGGATCCTGGTGCCCGGACCAATACACCAACCCCGACAACGTCGATGCGTATCAGTCGCTCGCGTTGGAGCTGCTCGCGCAGCTCGGCCGTGTCGACGTGCTGGTGTGTTCGGTGGGCACCGGTGGGCACTCGGCCGGCATCGCACGGGTGCTACGCAACTTCTGCCCCGAGTTGAAACTGGTCGGCGTCGATACCGTCGGCTCGACCATCTTCGGTCAGCCCGCCCAGCCTCGCCTGATGCGGGGGCTGGGCTCGAGCATCTATCCCGACAACGTGGACTATTCCGCGTTCGACGAGGTTCATTGGGTCGCCCCGCACGAAGCGGTCTGGTCCTGTCGAACCCTGGCGGCCACGCACCACGCCAGCGGCGGCTGGAGTGTAGGGGCGGTCGCGTTGGCGGCCGGCTGGATCGCTCGCACCAACAGCCCCGACACCCGGATCGCTGCCGTCTTCCCCGACGGCCCGCAACGGTATTTCGACACCGTCTACAACGACGAATTCTGTGCCGCCCATGGACTGCTCGACGTCGATCCGCCCACCGAACCCCACACCATCGCCCACCCGGCAGCCCGCGTCGTACAGTCCTGGACTCGCTGCACCGGCGTCGTCGATCCCACGGAGGCGCGGCCGTGACCACCCTCGTGCGGCAGTTCCGTAGTTTCGACCGGCCCAGCCAGGTGCTGATGGTCAACCAGTTCTCCATTAATGTCGGCTTCTACATGCTCATGCCGTATCTGGCCGGCTATCTGGCCGGCCCCCTGGGGTTGGCTGCATGGGCGATCGGACTGGTGCTCGGGGTACGGAACTTTTCCCAACAGGGAATGTTTTTGGTCGGTGGCACCCTCGCCGATCGCCTGGGCTACAAGCCCCTCATCGTCGCGGGCTGCCTGCTGCGGACCGCCGGGTTCGTGCTGCTGGCCGTCGTCGACTCGCTTCCGGCCATCCTGCTCGCCTCGGTGGCCACCGGCTTCGCCGGCGCCCTGTTCAATCCGGCCGTACGCGCCTATCTGGCCGCCGACGCCGGTCCTCGCCGGATCGAGGCGTTCGCCGTCTTCAACGTGTTCTATCAGGCCGGCATCCTGCTCGGCCCGCTGCTCGGTTTGGCATTGACCGCCGTGGACTTCCGCGTGACCTCTCTGGCCGCGGCCGCGGTGTTCGGGGTGCTCACGGTGGTGCAGATCCGGGCGTTGCCGCGTCATACAGCACAGCGCAGCGGTCCGGTCCGCTCGGTCCTCGAGGACTGGCGGGGGGTGACGGCCAATCGACCGTTCGTGCTGTTCGCGCTCGCGATGGTCGGCTCGTACGTCCTTTCCTTCCAGGTGTACCTGGCGTTGCCGCTGCAGGCCGAGCTGCTCGGCGAGCGCCTCTCACCCACCGCGGTGGTGACGGCGGTGTTCGTCGTCTCCGGGGTGGTGGCGATCGTCGGACAGCTGCGTATCACCGCCTGGTTCTCCCGCCGGTGGGGTACGGGACGCAGTCTCGTCGTGGGGATGGCCGTCATGGCGACGGCATTCGTACCCCTGGTGCTCGCTTCCGATCCGACCGCGACAGGCAGTTGGCTCGCCGCAGGGGCGTTGATCCTGACAGCGGCCGTGCTGGCCGTCGGTACCGCAGCGGTGTTCCCGTTCGAAATGGACACCGTCGTCGCCCTGGCCGACGGCAAACTGGTGGCCACCCACTACGGCTTCTACAACACCGTGGTCGGAGTCGGAATTCTGCTCGGCAACCTGGGAACCGGAGCCGTGTACGGTCTGTTTCAGAGACTACAACTCGGCGCGTTGACGTGGGTGGTGCTGACCGCGATCGGTCTCCTGTGCGTGGCAGCGCTGTACGCCCTCGACCGAGCGGGGCATCTCACCCCTGCGGCGTCTTCCCCCCACCCCGAGGCGGCACCGGCCGGTCGGTAACACGCACATACCGCCGGCGACGCGGGGCCGGCGACCACCTGTAGTCCTGTCCGATCCTCTGCAAAGAAAGTTCGTTCCTGTGCCTGACCGCCGCATCGTCCGTGTTCTGACCGCGCTGGCTGCCGTCGGCGCCTTCCTGGCCGGGTGCTCGTCCACCCCGACCGCTCCACCCGCACCGACCGCGTCGGCGGCTCCGAGCGTGCAATTGAGCCCTGCACTCGACCACGTGCACGGCTTGCATGTCGATGCCACCGGAACGATCCTGGCCGGAACGCATAACGGCCTGATGGCGGTCGATCCCACCGGTCGCACCCAACGCGTGGGCGCTTCCGACGACGACTTCATGGGGTTGACCGGAGCCGCGGGAACCGACACGCTCTACGCCTCCGGGCATCCCGGACCCTCCAGCTCGGCGCCCAATCCCCTGGGACTGCGCCGCAGCACCGACGCGGGGCTGACCTGGGTTCCCCGATCCCTGGAGGGAGAAGTAGATTTTCATGCTCTGGCCGCCGACGGTGCCACTGTCGTGGGGTTCGACGGCACCTCGGGCCTGCGCATCTCCACCGACGGCGGAGCGAGCTGGAAGGGCGGGGCGACACTGGCCGCAGCGGACCTGGCCGTCGTCGACGGTCAGGTCTGGGCGGTGACCAGCGAGGGAGTTCAGCACAGCACCGACACGGCACGATCGTTCACCCCGGTTCCCGATGCTCCGGCCCTGGTGCTTCTTTCCGGCGCGCCGGGCGCGGTGTGGGGTGTTGATCGAAACGGCTATGCCTGGCGCAGCCGGGACGGCCGGGACTGGCAGCAACACTCCTATGTCGGAGCCGTCGAGGCCCTCGCCGCCGTCGACTACGACCGCGCCTTCGCAGTCAGCAACGAAACGCTCCACACCCTGCGCTGACCACGGTGCGGGCCAGTTCCGCGGACACCGGTCCGAGGGAACGGACGGGCCGGGTACCCGCGCTGATAGGCAGGTACCCGGCCTGTCGGTCTCGGACGGTCAGCTCATGACGGTGGCAGGGTGTAACCGGTCTCGTCCACGGCGCGTCGGTCCTGCTCGATCGGCGGTGGGGCAGAGTTGGTCCTCCACACCCCAGCCACCCTCCGGGGTGTCGGACATCGACATCCACCTGGGTGGCGGGGGCGGTGCGGTGTAGGACTACCGCGGTGTCGCTGTGTGCAGACGACGCCTTTGTCGGGTCCGATTTTCGAGATGTTGACGGTGATCCTCGACAGGTGCATCCGCTTCGACCGTCCCCGCTATGACACGCCGGTCTGTTTCGCCCGAGAGCGGTGGGGCCAGGCGTGGGTTGGGCGGTTGTCCGCGGTCATGTAATTCCGAGGTTGAGGGGTTGTCGCCGGGTGTGGATGCGGTCCCTCTGCCCTGCAGTGCCTACCGTTCGGCGCATCCTTTCCGCTCTGCTCAGAGGCGGTGATAATCGTCTGCTGCGGGTCGCTTTCGTTCGGTGATGCCGGGCACCACCGTCGGCGTCGGACGATCTCGTGTGCGCTACCGGGCGTCGCCTACTGGGCGAACGCGATGAGAAGCAGATCGGCCAAGAGTACGACCCCGCACAGCGCCATGGTGATCCGGCGCCCCCGGGGGGTGTGCGGATCGGCACGGAAAGGGAACAGCCACTGCCGAACCAACGTGTACGCGGCGGCTGCGGCGACGAAAACGGCACCAGGAAAGGCTTCTACCGCCGACACCAGTACCACAGCGGTCACGCCGATCGCCAGCGCAGCGACGGCTTCGAACAGCTGTACCGGTACCCGTCGCAGGGCCAGTACTCGGTCCGAGGACCACAGGCCCCATCGTGATGTCGTGGGCCGTCCCGCACAGCAGCCGGTCAAGAAGCATCCGGGCCGGCCGACTGCCATCCCGAGGAACACCGCCGGTGCGGTGAGGTCCAACAGTGTGCCGACGCCCAGTCCGGTGACCGGAGCCCCGGCGGCGGTAACCGCGAGCGCGACGGTCAAGAAGCCTTGGATACATGCCCCTGCCGTTCGAAAGGTGCGAGGGTGGCGTCGGTGCAGCGCCAGGTACCAGGCTTTCGCGCCCACGAAGCCGAGCAGGCAGGCAACGAGCGACAGTGCGATCGTTCCCGCAACATTGCCGTGTGCTCGGGCGACGAGGACGCTTTGGACGGTGACCGCGACCACCGCGCCCAGCCCCACGAGCATCGGCCATGCCCATACCCGCACGGCCGGGCCGTACGCGATAGCGTGCAGCCGCGTACTTTCGTGGATCTGCGTGCGGAAAGTCGGACGGGGGTGGTGATTGACCGGATCGACAGGCGCAGCCGTCACCGTCCAGGCACCGGAGTTGACTGCGCGCACCCGGGTGGTCAGCGCCACCGAGCCGATGCCGGGAGGAAGGGCCGTGGCATGAGCGATACGGTCGAAACGGTCGCCCTCGGGTGGCGCGTCGGGGCCGCCTGTGCGCACGCCGGTGAATCTGACAGCCAGATCACTCGGCTCTGTGGTGCCGGCCATGTCGGCCCAGTAGGTGACGGCCAAGGCTTGAGGGTCGAGTTCGGCCAGCGCGCCAGCACATCCGGTCGAACTGCGGGCGGCCGACGGGGATGGCCCTGGAACGGCCGTCCGTTCCGCCGGGTGGGGCACGGTCCGTACAGGAACTGCAGTAGCGGCTGGTGCCGCAGTGGGGACGGTGGAGGCCGCGGAACGGCGCGGTACCGGAGGGGGGAGGGTTGACGAACTGCTGGGCCGGAACAGCGGATTCGGTGCAGGCACCATCACCGCCGCCGTCTGCGCGGGGATCGAGTGATTCTTCCTCTGCACCGGTCGGGGAGGAGATGCCTTCCCCTGTCGGTGGGCGCGGCGATTGCGGGAACTCTTCCCCATCGTGGATCCGTTCTGTGTCATCGCGACGCCGTCGGACGTCGATCAAATACTAAACAGCATAGTATTTGATCGGCGCGGACACCACGCCAACGGCCGGAGGGTCCCACCCGCGATGGCGCGCAGATCACTTTGGCGGAAACGAAATTGGGTATTCGAGATGCGCCGACCGCCGCAGGAAGAACGTGTACAGTGGGCCGTCCTGCGCCGCGAGAACGCGGTCGCCGTCCTGGCGCCACCCGGATTCCGCCGGATTCGACGGTCTCGCGACTCCGGAAGCGGGACAGGGCCGTCGCGTGCGGCCGGACACGAGTCGATTCCCAGATACTGTCCGGGGAAACCCGTCGGCACTGCTCCGGGTTTGCAGAGGCCGACGGTCCGACATCACCGGCTGCGGCGACGTCGGACCGGCGGACCTCGGGGTCGGGCCCCGGATGGCTCGTAGGCCTTTACCTGGGCGGTTTCGCTGATGACAACGAAGAGAGGAACTGTCGACGCACTCCGAGGACCTCATCGGTGATTGCGATGGAGGCGGAGCCGTCCGGGACGGCACCGGTCACCGCTCGGATCGCGTCGATCGATTCCGGTATGACGATCGCTTCATTGTACACCTGATAAGTGAGGTAGGCCTCGTCTCCGTCGACGGTCACCACGTCCTCCCACACCGCAACCTCCCACATGTCGCCCCGGGGCCTGCCGAGATCCCGCATCAGTTCGACGGTGGTGTTCAACGCCACCAGTCCCTCCGCCATGGTGACGAAGGCGATCCGCGGCACAGCGTGCAAGGCAGCGAGAATCTCGTCGCGGCTGCTGCGCCGACGCAGTCGCAGGCTCCAGTAGTGGTTGTGGGTTTGCGTGTGCGCCGCCTTGGCGGCCATGGTCACCACATCGAGATTCGGCAGGACGGTTCGGGCGTCCGGGCCCTGGTGTGAGGGGATGGACGACTCGGGAACGATCGTATTCATCACCCCACCGAGGTGGGACTCGCCGGGATCGGTGGCGCGCCGGATCAGCGTTCCCCGCGCGCTGGCCAGAAGATCCGCCGCATCCAACGCCCCGAGGACCCGCACGATGCTGGTGGTGTTGCACGAGACCACCCGGGTGCTCTCTCGGCCCACGGCGCTGGCGTAGTTCGCCTGCGCGACGAAGGAATGACCGGTGGTGGCATGCGCTTCACCGCCCTGGAGGATCACTTTGACCCCGGCCCGGCGGTAGAGGGGCAGAGCCGCCGCTGCCACCTTCTTCGGAGTGGCGTCCACGACGACGTCCACCTGGCCGACCAGGTCTTAGAGGGTGCCGAGCACTGGAATGCCGGCGGTAGTCATCGCCTGCTGGGCGGCCTCGGTGGCGGCAAAAACCGGAATACCCAGTTCCGCGGCGGTGCGGATCCGCCAGTCGGTGGCGACATCGGCCACTCCGACGAGATGCATATCGGGCATGGCGCGGACCGCATCGGCAACTCGTTTGCCGATGACTCCGTACCCCGTCACGGCCACTCGGATCGTCGAGGGCATGACAACCTCCTTCGGGTCTGTTGCTGACAGCGGGCTGCTGGGCGGGTGATCTCCCCGAGTGCCGCTATCGCCTCGCGTCTCCGACTCGGGGCTGCGTGGCCACCACCTGCGCGTCCGATGAGGCCGCGCCGATCTGGTGGGGAAGCTCGAGTCGTTTGAGCATCAATGCGTTGACCGCGACGATCAGGCTCGAGCCGGACATCGACAGCGCCGCGATCTCCGGGCGCAGCACCAGCCCGAAGGCGGGTTCGAACACGCCGGCGGCGATCGGCAGGGCGACGACGTTGTAGCCCACGGCCCAGCCGAGATTCTGCCGCATCTTGCGCA
>NZ_PCZU01000128.1:0-10364 GCF_002887785.1 Rhodococcus sp. ENV425 | reverse complement strand
GCATCGAAAAGATCCGTCGCATAGGTGATCTCGGCGACGAGCCCGTCGGCGCGGCCGTCGTCGTCCGAGGACTCGGACAGCGTCAGCTGCAGGTCGAACTTCGCCACCGAGGTATCGATGGCCTGCGTCTCCAGGACGAGACGGGGCAGCTCCACGTGGGTCGACCCGAGATTCTGGAAGGCCAGCATGACCTGGAACAGCGGGTGCCGCGCCGTCGACCGGGCGGGATTGAGCACCTCCACCAGCCGCTCGAACGGCACGTCCGCGTGCGCGAACGCCCCGAGCGCCGCCTCGCGGGCCCGGGCGAGCTGCTCGGTGAACGGCCGGTTCGGGTCCACCTGGGTGCGCAGCACCAGGGTGTTGACGAACATGCCGACCAGGTCGTCGAGTTCCTGCTCGCCGCGGCCGGCCACCGGGGTGCCGATGGCGATGTCGTCGGTGCCCGACAACCGCGCCAGCAGCACCGACAGCGCCGCGTGCACCACCATGAACAGGGTGGTGCCCTGCCGGCGCGCGACCTCGTCGAGCGCGGAGTGGATCTCGGAGGACACGACGAATCGTTCGGTCCCGCCGCGGAACGACTGCCGTGCCGGCCGGGGCCGGTCCGACGGCAGGTCGAGCTGGTCGGGCAGCCCGGCGAGGGTGTTGCGCCAGTACGCGAGCTGATCGGCGATCAGCGACTCCGGGTCGCCCTCGGAGCCGAGCAGTTCGTGCTGCCACAGCGTGTAGTCCGCGTACTGCACCGGCAGCGGCGGCCACGCGGGGCGCTCCCACTCGATGCGCGCGGCGTAGGCGGCCATGACGTCGCGCGCGACGGGTCCCATCGACCAGCCGTCGGCGGAGATGTGGTGCATGACGATCGCGAGCACGTGCTCGGTCGGGCCGATCTCGAACAGGTGGGCCCGGATGGGCACCTCGCGGGTCACGTCGAACCCGGTGGATGCCAGCGCCGAGATCTCCTGCTGCAGATCCTCTTCCGTGATCAACGTGGGCGTCAGGTTGGGCACCGCCGTGGCGGCGTCCGTGACGACCTGCATCGGCCCGTCCGGCCCTTCCGGGTAGACGGTGCGAAGCGACTCGTGCCGGTCGATGACGTCCATGATCGCGACCTGCAGCGCGGTGATGTCGAGCTCACCGGACAGCCGCAGGGCGAAGGGCAGGTTGTAGGTGGCCGACTCGGGCTCGAATCGGTTGAGGAACCACATGCGCTGCTGGGCCAGGGACAGCGGGATCCGGTCGGGGCGCGGCCGGGCCACGAGCGGGATGCGCCGACCGGCGCCGGCCCGGTGTTCGACCCGCGCGGCCAGCGCGACGACGGTCGACGCCTCGAACAGCAGGCGCACGGGCACCTGGGTGTCGAGGGCCGCGCCGAGCCGGGACACGAGTTGTGTCGCGACGAGCGAGTTGCCGCCGAGTTCGAAGAAGTCGTCGTCCAGTCCGACGCGGTCGATACCGAGGACGTCCTCGAACGTGCCCGCGACGATCTCCTCGATCGGCGTGGTGGGGGCGCGGAAGGTCCGCGCCTCGAACACCGGCTCGGGCAGTGCCTTGCGGTCCACCTTCCCGTTCGGGGTGAGGGGGACGATGTCGAGGACGACGCACACCGAGGGGACCATGTAGGACGGCAGGAATCCGGCGACGTACTCGGTGAGTTCGTCGCTGTCGAGGCCGGCCTCGCCGTGGACATAGGTGACGAGAGTGGTCTGGCCCGAGGGCGTCTCGTGCCCGATCGTGGTGGCGAAGTCGACGGCGGGGTGGGACAGGAAGGCGGCGTCGATCTCACCGAGCTCGATGCGGTAACCGCGGACCTTGACCTGGAAGTCGGTCCGTCCGGCGTACACCAGCCGGCCCTCGTCGTCCCACCGCACGACGTCCCCGGTGCGGTACATGCGCTCGCCCGGCGCGCCGAACGGGGAGGCGACGAAGCGGTCCGCCGTCAGCGCCGGTCGCCGGTGGTAGCCACGGGCGAGGGCGTCCCCGGTCAGGTACAGCTCGCCGGACACGCCGACCGGGACGGGGTGCAGACGCGGGTCGAGCACCAGGGCACCGACCCCGGCGACGGGCGTGCCGATGGTGATGGGCTCCCCGGGGCGCAGTTCGCCACGGGTGGTGACGATCGTGGTCTCGGTGGGGCCGTACGCATTGAAGTAGCGGCGGCCCGGAGACCAGCGGGCGACCAGGTCGCCGGTGGAGACGTCGCCGCCGACGTTGAGGACGCGCAACGTGTCGAGGTCGCGGGGGTCGACCGAACCGAGCACGGCGGGAGTGATGACGGCGTGGGTCACCCCGTGCGCCTTGATCAGGTCGTGCAGTTCGGTGCCGCCCAGCACGTTCGCGGGGGTCACCACGAGCTCGGCGCCGGAGGCGCCGGCCATCAGCCACTCGAGCACCGACGGGTCGAAGCTGGGCGCGCACACGTGCAGCACCCGGGACCGGTCGGTGACGCCGTAGAGTTCGACGCTCTCCTGGACCAGCGCGGCGAGCCCGTGGTGGGTCACGGCGACGCCCTTCGGCAGGCCCGTCGAGCCCGAGGTGTAGATCATGTACGCGACGTGGTCCAGGCGCAGCGAGGCGAGCCGGTCCGCGTCGCGGACGGGCGCGGCGGACGCCCGCGCGATCGCCGCGACGGTCTCGGCGTCGTCCAGGGCGTTCCAGTCGAAGTCCGCGGGCAGCCCCGGCAGGTGCCCGGCGGTGGTCAGGCCGAGCACGGCGCCGGAGTCCCCGACGATGTGCCGGATGCGCTCGATCGGGTGCGCGGGATCGATCGGCACGTACGCGGCGCCGGTCTTGGCTACGGCCCACACGCAGTGCACCATCTCCGCCGAACGCGGGAATGCCAGTGCCACAATTGTTTCGGGACCGACGCCACTGTCGATGAGGACGCGCGCGAGACGATTGGACCACTCGTCGAGCTCGCGGTAGGTGAGAGCGGAGTCGCCGCACCGGACGGCGACCGTGTCGGGAGCGAGATCCGCACCGGCCGTGAGCAACTCGACGAGCGGCCGCTCGCTGCGGTGGAGCCCGGGGCCACGGACCGAGGCGAGCCGCGCCGACTCCTCGGGCGCAAGGATGTCGATGTCACCGACGGGCGTGGCGGCGTCGGCGACGATCGCCTCGAGGATCCGCACGAAACGCTGCCCGAAGACGTCGACGGTGTCGGCGTCGAACAGGTCGGTCGCGTACTCGAACACGGCGTCGACACCGGCCGGGCGGCCCGCGTCGTCGGTGCGCTCGACGAGCCACAGCTGCAGGTCGAACTTCGCGATCGGTACGTCCAGCTCGGCCGCGGTGGCGCGCACGCCGGAGAACGAGATGTCGCGCGTGCCCGGAGATTCCACGGCGAGCGCGGCCTGGAACAGCGGGTGACGGGCCGTGGAACGGGGCGGCTTGAGGACCTCCACGAGCCGCTCGAACGGGACGTCCGCGTTGGAGAAGGCGCTCAGGTCGGAGTCGCGGACCCGGTCGAGGAGTTCCTCGAAGCGCGCCCCCGGATCGACCCGGGTGCGCAGCACCAGCGTGTTGACGAACATGCCGATCAGGTCGTCGAGGAGACGATCGCCGCGGCCGGCGACGACGCTGCCGACGGTGATGTCGTCGGATCCGCTCAGCCTCGACAGGAGCACGGCGTAGGCGGAGTGCATCACCATGAACAGCGACGCCTGATGCGAGCGGGCCACCTCGGCCAGCCCCCGGTGGGTCTCGGGCGAGATCCCGAAGCGGCGCTTGCCGCCCCGGTAGGAGGCGACCGCCGGGCGGGGCCGGTCCGCGGGCAGGTCGAGCTGATCCGGGATGCCCTCGAGTTCGCGGGTCCAGTAGGCGATCTGCTGCGCAGAGATCGAGTCCGGGTCGGATTCGAGACCGAGCACATCGCGCTGCCACAGCGCGTAGTCGGCGTACTGCACCGGCAGCGGGGACCAGGCCGGTTCGGAGCCGGCGGCCCGCGCCGCGTACGCGGCCACGATGTCGCGCACGAGCGGCTCGAAGGACGATCCGTCCGCGGCGATGTGGTGCAGCACCATCGCCAGGACGAACTCGTCGTCCGCCAGGCGATACAGCGCGATCCGGAACGGCAGGTCGACGGTGACGTCGAATCCGCGCTCGGCCAGCGCCACGACCCGGGCGAGCAGATCGGACGCGGCGATGTCGAGGACGGGCACACGGCTGTCGACGTGTTCGACCGGCAGGATCACCTGCTGCGGTTCGCCGTCGACCGCCGGGTAGACGGTGCGCAGCGTCTCGTGCCGGGCGACGACGTCGCCGAAGGCGGCGTCGAGGGCAGTGGGATCGAGCGGACCGGTCAGCCGCACCGTGAAGGGCAGGTTGTAGGCGGCGGTGCCGACGTCGAACCGGTTGAGGAACCAGATCCGCTGCTGCGCCGTCGAGAGCGGCAGCACGTCCGGCCGCGAGCCCGCCACGAGCGGCCGGCGGGCCCCGGACCCGGACTGGCGCGCCACCCGGGCGGCGAGACCCACGACGGTGGACGACTCGAACAGCACCCGCACCGGCACCTGGGTGTCGAGTGCGGAGCCGATCCGGGAGACCAGCTGAGTGGCGACGAGCGAGTTGCCGCCGAGTTCGAAGAAGTCGTCGTCGAGCCCGACCTCGGCGACTCCGAGGACCTCGGAGAACGTCTCGGCCACGATCCGTTCGGCGGCGGTGCGCGGCGCCCGGAACATGCGGGCGCTGTTGAACACCGGCTCGGGCAGGGCCTTGCGGTCGAGCTTGCCGCTGGTGTTGAGCGGGAACGCCTCGAGCACCATCAGCGAGGCCGGCACCATGTACGACGGGAGCGCCCGCCCGAGCGCCTCGGTCAGCGCCTCGGCGTCGATCGCGTGCCCGGGGGCGGCGACGAGGTAGCCGACGAGCTGGTCGCCCGTCGCCGTGGGCACCACGAGCACGACGGCCTGCGACACCTCCGGGGCGGCGAGCAGGACCGTCTCGATCTCGCCCAGCTCGATCCGCTGGCCGCGGAACTTGACCTGGAAGTCGGTGCGGCCGATGTAGTCGAGGTATCCGCCACCGTCCGCGCCGAGGCGCCACAGCACGAGGTCGCCGGTGCGGTACATCCGGTCGCCGGGCGCACCGAACGGATCGGCGAGGAACCGGTCGGCGGTGAGGTCGGGGCGGCTCAGGTAACCGCGCGCGAGCTGCACACCGGCGAGATACAGCTCGCCGGGCCGGCCGGGCGGCACAGGGCGCAGCCGGTGGTCGAGGACGTAGGCGCGGCTGTTCCACTGCGGCACGCCGATCGGGACGGTGGTCACGTCCTCGGGTCCGGCGCGGTGGTAGGTGATCGAGACCGCGGCCTCGGTGGGTCCGTAGAGGTTGTGCAGCTGCGCGTTGCACAACTGGGCGAACGCCGCGGCCGTCTCCGCCGGCAGGGCCTCGCCGATCACGAACACGTGCCGCAGCGTGTCGCACGAGCCGGGGCGGGCATTGGCGACGAACACGGTGAGCATCGACGGGACGAAGTCGGTGACGGTGACGCCGTGCTCGGCGATCTTGTCGGCCACGTACATCGGGTCGCGGTGGCCGTCCGGGGTGGCGACGACCAGGGTCGCACCGACGCGCAGCGGCATGAAGAAGCCCCACAGCGACACGTCGAACGTCGTCGCGGTCTTCTGCAGGTATACGTCGGACGCCGACAGCGCGTACTGGTCGTTCATCCACCGGATCTGGTTGTCGATCGCCCGGTGGGTGACGGCGACGCCCTTGGGCCGCCCCGTGGAGCCGGAGGTGAAGATGACGTAGGCGGTGGTGTCGAGGCGCACCGGCGCGAGCCGGTCGGCGTCGGCGAGCGGGCGCGTGTCCAGGCCGGTGAGGTCGAGGCGGTCGATCTCGACCACGTCGAGGCCGGCAGGCAGGTCCACCTCGTCGCGCGCGGTCGTGACCACGCAGACGGGCCGGGCCGTCTCGAGGATGTAGGCGGTCCGGTCCGCGGGATGGTCCGGGTCGATCGGCACCCAGGCGCCGCCGGCCTTGACGATCGCGTACATGCCGACGAGCAGTTCCAGGGAGCGCCGCACCGACAGCCCGACCAGGGACTCGGGTCCCACGCCGCGGGCGACGAGCAGCCGCGCGAGCGCGTTCGCGCGGGCGTCGAACTCGGCGTACGTCAGGCTCTCGCCCTCGTACACGAGGGCCGGGGCGTCCGGTGTGCGCGCCACCTGCTCCTCGAACGCCTCCAGCAGCGTGCGGTGGTCGAGGGGGTGCTCGGTGCGGTTCCACTCGGTGAGCACCTGGGCGGTCTCGGTGCCCGTTCCGAGGGGCAGGTCCCAGACGCGCCGGTCGGGATCGGAGGCGACGAACCGGTCGAAGAACTCCACGAACCGGGAGTGGTGCGCACGGGACTCCTGCGCGCCGTAGAGGTTGGGGTTGGACTCGAAGTCGATGTGGGTGTGCGTGCCGCCGCTCTTGTAGACGTTGACGCCGAGGTCCTCGATGAGACCGGTGGACAGGATGTTGATCCGTCCCACCATGTCGCCGAGGCGGACCTCGTTGTCGAACAGCATGATGTTGATCCACGGCCCGAAGAACGTCGAGCGGCCGCCGGCCGCGTTGCCGGCGTCGCGGACGATGTCCTCGTGACGGTACCGCTGGTGCCGCAGCGCACCGGAGACCGCGGCGGTGGCCGCCTCCACGAGCTGCCGCACGGTGGTGCCGGAGTCCACGTCGAGCCGCAACGGCACCACGTTGGAGACCATGCTGCCGGACCGGCGCAGCACCGCGGTGGTCCGCGCGGCGACGGGCAGGCTGAGCACGACGTCGGTGCGGCCGGTCATCTGGGCCATGTAGGCGGCGAAGGCGGCGATGACCGCGGTCGCGAGGCTGGTGTTCTCGCGTTCGGTGAAGCTGTCGACGAGCCGCTCGACGCGGTCGCCGAGGGCGGCGCTGTCGATCCGGCTGACGGGGGCCGGCGGGGCGGTGCGGCCGGCCAGGCTGGTGGGTTCCTCGATGCCCTCGATGACCGTCGACCAGTACTCGCGGTCGGTGTGGAACCGGGGTGAGTTCCGGTACGCGATCTCGGCCTCGTACACGGTGCGCACGTCCGAGGCCTTGTTGGGGCTGGGCTCGGCGCCTTCGACGGCGGCGGTGTAGAGCTCCGCGATGCGCGTCATGAAGGTGGCGGCACCGAAACCGTCCAGGGCGAGGTGGTGGACGCGGTTGTAC
Source organism: Rhodococcus sp. ENV425 (assembly GCF_002887785.1). Lineage (NCBI taxonomy): Bacteria > Bacillati > Actinomycetota > Actinomycetes > Mycobacteriales > Nocardiaceae > Rhodococcus > Rhodococcus sp. ENV425. The sequence continues at coordinate 3,194 of NZ_PCZU01000128.1, read as the reverse complement.
CAGAAGTAGCGGCGCTCGCCGATCTGCAGGACGGTGGCCACGATGAGCCGGTCCTTGAGCACGTCGACCGGCGTGCTGCGGTCGGCGCGCATCCATTCGAGCGCGGCCTCGCGAGGGTTCTCCGCCGCCCGCAGGTCGACGAACCCGAGCGGCGCCTCGAGGCTGGGATCGACCAGCTGGTAGGGCTGCGCGTCGACCTCGAGGAAGCGCAGGAAGCCGGACCCCATCTCGAGGGCGGCGCGGGCGCTGGACTCCCGGAGCAGGTCGACATCGAGGTCGCCGACGAGCTCGACGTACTGGGCGATGTTCGCGGGCACGGAAGGATCGACGTGTTGCGCGAACCACATCCCGAGCTGCGCCGGGGAGAGGGGGAAGGCACCGTCCGGCACGTTCGCCGCGTTCGTGTTCGTCGCACCCGATCCGCCGACACCCAGCGAGTCCAAACCCCAACCTCTCTCTCACCGTCGGACGCAGGCCCGACCGTCGCGCCCGGTGGCCCGGGCGAGCACCGTGCTCAGGTATATCTGCAGTTCAGGGGAGGAGCGTTACACGGCGGACAACGGCGCGAACGCCGCGAGACCCGCCGGGACAACGATCCCCCCGCCTGTCGGCGCGGAGCTGCCCGAGCAGGTTACTCGCCGGTCGCCTTCCGGCCGCGTGACTTGCGCACCGGACCAATCTACAGGGTCGGTAAGGTCGGCTTCATCTTCGCCGCCGGGGGTGTCGGAGCCGTCACCACAGCACGGCGATGACGACGTTGAGGACACCGAGAGCACCGGCCGCGTGTGCGAGGGCGGCGGTCGAGCCCGGGTTCTGCCGTTCCTTCTTCATGCCGACGATCGCGAGGACGAGGATGACGACGGCGACGACGAGCTTGATACCGATCTTCATGTGGTTCAGGTCGGCGTCGTTCGCCTCGTTGAGCCCGACCAGTGCGAGACCGGTCACCACCTGCAGGATCGCGCCGTGCAGCATGCCGGCCACCACGCGCGGTTCCTTGATCACGGCGAGCCAGGAGCCGATGATCCCGGCGAGGCCGATGAAGTGCAGGATGAGGAAGATCTTGATCGCGACGTCCATGCGGCCATCGGATCACCCGAGCAGGACGGATGTCCAATCAGGCTCACCCCACCGGATGTGCCGTCTGGTGACGCGGGTCACCGCGGCTCCTTCCGCTGCCCCGCGTACCAGTCGAGCAGCTCCGGCGCGTCGACCGCGCTGCGATCCACCGTGCGTGCCGCGTCGGCGCCCTGGAAGAGCCGCTTGATCGGCACCTCGAGCTTCTTGCCGGTGCGGGTGTGCGGCACACCGGGGGCGGCGACGATGTCGTCGGGGACGTGCCGCGGCGAGGCCTGCTCCCGGATTGCCGCGCGGATCTTCTCCCGCAGCTCGTCGTCGAGCTCGACCCCGTCGGCGAGCACCACGAACAGCGGCATCCAGTAGCCGCCGTCCGGCTGCTCGGCGCCGATCACGAGCGCCTCGACGACCTCCGGGAGTTTCTCGACGGCCTGATAGATGTCGGCGCTGCCCATCCGGACGCCGTGCCGGTTGAGCGTCGAGTCGGAGCGCCCGTGCATCTCCACGGTCCCGCGCCCGGTGATCGTGATCCAGTCGCCGTGCCGCCACACCCCGGGATAGACGGAGAAGTACGCCTCGCGGTAGCGGTGCCCGTCCGGGTCGTTCCAGAAGCGGACCGGCATCGACGGCATGGGTGCGGTCACCACGAGCTCCCCGACGTCGTCGCGGACCGGGCGACCGTGTTCGTCGTACGCGTCGAGTGCGACGCCGAGGTACGGCACCGACAGCTCGCCCGGCCACACCGGGACAGTGCGTACCGCGCCGACGAAGGCCGACACCACGTCGGTGCCGCCGGTGATGGACATCACCGGGACGTGTTCGCCGACGTTCTCCGCCAGCCACCGCGACGAGGACGCGGGCAGCGTGGACCCGGTGACCCCGACGGCCCGCAACGCGGACAGGTCGTGGTCCCGCCGGGGTACGACGCCCGCCTTGATGCAGGCGAGCACGTAGCCGGGACTCGTGCCGAGGACGGTGACCCGTTCCTCCGCGGCGATCCGCCACAGCCGGTCGACCCGCGGGTGTGACGGGCTGCCGTCGTAGCAGACGATCGTGGCCCCGACGAGCAGCCCGGCCGCCTGGAAGTTCCACATCATCCAGCTCGGGCTGGTGTACCAGAGGAAGGTGTCGTCGGGCCCGAGGTCGGTGTGCAGCGAGACCGCCTTGAGATGCTCGAGCACCACCCCGCCGTGCCCGTGCACGATGCCCTTCGGCAGGCCGGTGGTCCCGGAGGAGAACACGACCCACAGCGGATGGTCGAACGGCACCGGCTCGGGGTCGAGGGGATGGTCCCCGAGGGTCGCCGCCTCCCAGGTGAGCGCGCCTTCGAGGTCCTGCCGCGGACCACCGAGCCGGGGCACCACGACGGTCAGCGCCAGCGACGGCAACCCCTCCCGCAGCCGGGCGACCGCCTCGGCGCGGGGGTGGGTGCGGCCGGCGAACCGGTAGCCGTCGGCGGTGATGAGGGCAGCGGGGTCGAGTTGCCCGAGCCGGTCCAGGGCTGCGGGAGCCGAGTAGTCCTGGCCGCAGGCCGCCCACACGGCGCCGATGCTCGCGGTGGCGAGCAGCGCGACCACGGCCTCCGGGATGTTCGGCAGGTAGCCGACGACGCGGTCACCGACGCCGATGCCGTGCTCGCGCAGCGTGGCGGCCAGCGCGGCCGCCTGCCTGCGCAGTTCGGCCCAGCCCAGCTCGGTGCGTTCCCCGTCCTCGCCGACGTACACGATTGCCGGGCGGTCGTCGCGCGCGTGTCGCAGGGCCTGCTCCACGTAGTTCAGTCGCGCCCCGGGGAACCAGACCGCGCCGGGCATCGAGGCGTCGGCCAGCGCCGGTCCCGGATCGGTGCGCGACCGCACGTCGAACCAGTCCCACACGTCCTGCCAGAACCGCCCGAGATCGTGGACGGACCACCGCCACAGAGCGTGGTAGTCGGGAAGAGAGAGGCCGTGGCGCTGCTCGACCCACCGGGTGAAGGCGGTGATGCGGGCGTCGGCGACGTCCTGTTCGGTGGGGGTCCACTGCGGCGGCACCGGGGTGTCGGTCATGCCGTCGCACCCCCTCGGTGATCGCCCGAGCGGGCCTCGACGGAGCGGTGCAGGATCTGCTCCGCGTGCCGC
>NZ_PCZU01000127.1:13470-16200 GCF_002887785.1 Rhodococcus sp. ENV425 | reverse complement strand
TGCGGCCACGGCCGAGCGGCTGACCTTCCGCACCCAGTGGCGGTCCGGTGCGGAGACCACCGCGTCGGGTGTCCTGTACCTGCCGCCCGGCCAGGCCCCCGCGGGCGGCTGGCCGGTCGTGTCGTGGGCGCACGGCACCGTCGGCATCGGCGACGACTGCGCCCCGTCGCGCAACCCGCGCAGCGACCGCGACCGGGCGTACCTCGGGCACTGGTTGTCCCAGGGCTACGCCGTGGTCGCCTCCGACTATCCCGGCCTGGGCGGCGACGGCCTGCACACGTATCTCGACGGGCCGAGCGCCGCGAACAGCGTCGTCGACGTCGTCCGGGCCGCCCGCGCCGCCGAGCCCTCGCTGTCGAACCGGTGGATCGTGATCGGCCAGTCGCAGGGCGGTCACGCCGCCCTGCACACCGCGCGCCTGGCCACGACGCGGGCGCCGGAACTCGACTTCCGCGGCATGATCGCCACCGGCGCGCCGTCGAACCTCGAGACGGTGTTCCCGTTCGGCGGTCCCGGCTTTCCGGATCTGGGCCTGGACGGCACCACCGTGTTCCTGTCCTACGTCCTGGCCGGCCTGCGGGTCGCGCGGCCCGACCTGGACGTGAACAGCTACCTCACCCCGGTCGGGCGGGACGTCGTCGACGACGCCGAACGGCTCTGCTACGCCGACCTCGGCGACCGCGTCCGCGGCATCGGCGTGGGGGAGATCCTCGCCCGCCCGCTCGGCGACGACCGCATGCGTGCCGCGCTCGCCGACTACATGGGGGTGCCCACCCGCGGCTACGATCGGCCGCTGTTCCTCGGTCAGGGGCTGCGGGATCAGGTCGTGCCGGCGCCGCTGTCGTTCAAGCTCGTCGCCGACCTGTGGTCCGGGGGCACGAACGTCGACTACCGCACCTACCCCAACGGGCATTCCGAGACCATGTTCGACGCCCTGCCGGCCACCACGCCGTTCGCGGCGACATTGGTCGGCAGGTAGAGCAGAGGGGTTGCGCCGTGAGCAGGTGGGGAGTGCGCCGGTCGCTGTGGGCGGCCTGCGCGTCGGTGGCCGTGATGTGCCCGGCCGTCGCGGTCGCCGAACCCGTGCCCGGCGCGGTGATGTCGGTGGAACCGTTGCCGGCCGAACTCTCCGTGCCCGGTGCCGTGGTCGCCGAGCGGCTCACCTACCGGACCCAGTGGCGGTCCGGCGTCGCCGCCGTCGGCACGGGGGTGCTGTTCCTGCCGCCGGGTGAGGCACCCGACGGAGGCTGGCCGGTCGTGTCGTGGGCGCACGGCACCGTCGGCATCGGCGACGACTGTGCGCCGTCGCGCAACCGGCGCATCGAACGGGAGCGGCGGTATCTCGCGCACTGGCTGTCGCAGGGCTACGCGGTGGTGGCCGCCGACTATCCCGGCCTCGGTACCGAGGGCCTGCACACGTATCTCGACGGGCCCACCGCCGCGAACAGCATCGTCGACGTCGTCCGCGCCGCCCGGGCCGCCGAGCCGTCGCTGTCGCAGCGGTGGGTGGTCGTCGGCCAGTCGCAGGGCGGGCACGCGGCGCTGCACACCGCGCGCCGGGCCACGGCGCGCGCGCCGGAGCTCGACTTCCGCGGCGCGGTCGCCACCGGTGCGCCGTCCAACCTCGAGCTGCTGTTCCCGTTCGGGGTGCCCGGCTTCCCCGACCTCGACCTCGACGGGCTCGTCTCGTTCAGCGCCTACATCATGGCCGGGCTGCGGGCGGCACGCCCCGACCTCGACGTGAACAGCTACCTCACGCCCGTCGGACGCGATCTCGTCGACGCCGCCGAGTACCTCTGCTATGGGGATCTCGAGGACCGCGCCGCCGACGTGGATGTGGGGCAGTTGCTGTCCCGGCCGCTGGGCGACGACCGGATGCGGGCCGCGCTCGCCGACTACCTCGGTGTCCCGACCCGCGGTTACGACCGGCCGCTGTTCGTCGGCCAGGGATTGCGGGACCGGATGGTTCCCGCGCCGCTGTCGTTCAAGCTCGTCGCCGACCTGTGGGCCGGTGGCGCCGACGTCGACTACCGCACCTATCCGGACGACCACTTCGCCACCCTCTTCGCCGCGCTCCCGGACACGACACCGTTCGTGGCCGCCCGATTCGTCCGGTAACGCGGGACGGCCGGCGACCGACGTGCGAGGTGGCGCATGCCGACGATCGGCACGCCCCTCGGACGAGCGGAGGACTTCATGGGCCGGAACAGACGGTGGCAACGGGCGCTGGGCGCGATCGGCGCGGTGCTGGCGGGCGTGCTCGCCCCGTCCGTCGCGGCCGCCGACCCCGCGCCGGGCGCGATCGTGTCGGTCGAGCCGCTGCCGGCCGAGATGTCGGTGCCGGGTGCCGCGGTCGCCGAGCGGCTCACCTACCGCACCGAGTGGCGCTCCGGCGCTCCGGCCGTCGGCACCGGCGTGCTGTTCCTCCCGCCGGGGCCGGCCCCGGCGGGCGGCTGGCCGGTGGTGTCCTACGCGCACGGCACCGTCGGCATCGCCGACGGCTGCGCCCCGTCGCGGCACCCGTGGTCCGATCTCGAGCGTCCGTACCTCGAGCATTGGCTCGCCCAGGGCTACGCCGTCGTCGCGGCCGACTATCCGGGCCTGGGCACCGAGGGCGTCCACCCGTATCTCGACGGGCAGAGCGCCGCCAACAGCGTCGTCGACATCGTGCGCGCGGGCCGTGCCGCCGAGCCGTCGCTGTCGCAGCGCTGGGTCGTCGTCGGCCAGTCC
>NZ_PCZU01000127.1:0-13460 GCF_002887785.1 Rhodococcus sp. ENV425 | reverse complement strand
CACGCGGCGCTGCACACCGCGCACCGGGCCTCGTCGCGGGCCCCGGAGCTCGACTTCCGCGGCACCGTCACCACCGGGGCGCCGTCCAACCTCGAGCAGCTGTTTCCCATGGGCGGACCCGGATTCCCGGATCCGGGCTTCGAGGGTCTGGTGGCCTTCAGTTCCTACATCTTCGCCGGGCTCCGCGCCGCCCAGCCCGACCTGGACGTGAACAGCTACCTGACCCCGACCGGGCGGAAGTTCGTCGACGCGGCCGAACAGCTCTGCTACAACGAGCTGAACGCGCTCGCCGACGGGGTGCGGGTGGGTGAGCTGGCGGCGCTGCCGCTGTCCGCGGGCCGGTTCCCCGCCGTGTTCGCCGACTACCTCGGCGTCCCGACGAGCGGGTACGACCGGCCGGTGTTCCTCGCCCAGGGCATCCACGACACGATGGTTCCGGCGCCGCTGTCGGCCAAACTCGCAGCCGACCTGCGGGCGGGGGGCGCCGACGCCGACTACCGGGTGTACGTGGCCGGGCACAACACGACCATGACCCGGTCCCTGCCCGACACCACCCCGTTCGTGGCGCGGCTGTTCGGGTCGTAGCCGGCCCGCTCCCGGGTCCCGCCGGGCGGGCCCGGTCGTCCGGGATGTGGGTTCTGCGGGTCCGCCCGATACGCTGGACCTATGGCGGAGTTCATTTACACGATGAAGAAGGTGCGCAAGGCGCACGGTGACAAGGTCATTCTCGACGACGTCACCATGAGCTTCTACCCGGGTGCCAAGATCGGTGTGGTCGGACCGAACGGCGCGGGCAAGTCGTCCATCCTCAAGATCATGGCCGGGTTGGACCAGCCCAGCAACGGCGAGGCCTTCCTCGACCCGGAAGCCTCCGTCGGCATCCTGCTGCAGGAACCGCCGCTCAACGAGGAGAAGACCGTCCGCGGCAACGTGGAGGAGGGTCTCGGCGAGATCAAGGTCAAGCTCGACCGGTTCAACGAGATCGCCGAGCTGATGGCGACCGACTACTCCGACGAGCTGATGGAGGAGATGGGCAAGCTCCAGGAGGAACTCGACCACGCCAACGCCTGGGACATCGACTCGCAGCTCGAGCAGGCCATGGATGCCCTGCGCTGCCCGCCGCCGGACGAGCCGGTCACCCACCTCTCCGGCGGTGAGCGCCGCCGCGTCGCCCTGTGCAAGCTGCTGCTGAGCAAGCCCGACCTGTTGCTGCTCGACGAGCCCACCAACCACCTCGACGCCGAGTCGGTGCTGTGGCTCGAGCAGTTCCTCGCGAGCTACCCGGGCGCCGTCCTCGCCGTCACCCACGACCGGTACTTCCTCGATCACGTCGCGCAGTGGATCTGCGAGGTCGACCGCGGCAAGCTGCACCCGTACGAGGGCAACTACTCCACCTACCTGGAGAAGAAGGCCGAGCGCCTCGAGGTGCAGGGCAAGAAGGACCAGAAGCTGCAGAAGCGCCTCCGGGAGGAGCTCGAGTGGGTCCGGTCCGGCGCCAAGGCGCGCCAGACCAAGAGCAAGGCCCGTCTGGCCCGCTACGAGGAGATGGCCGCCGAGGCCGAGAAGTTCCGCAAGCTGGACTTCGAGGAGATCCAGATCCCGACACCGCCGCGCCTGGGCGACGTCGTGGTCGAGGTCGACCACCTCGACAAGGGATTCGAAGGCCGCGTGCTGATCAAGGACCTGTCGTTCACGCTGCCGCGCAACGGCATCGTCGGCGTGATCGGTCCCAACGGTGTCGGCAAGACCACCCTGTTCAAGACCATCGTCGGCCTCGAGAAGCCCGACTCGGGCACCGTGAAGGTCGGCGACACCGTCAGGCTGAGCTACGTCGACCAGTCCCGCGCGAACATCGACCCCAACAAGACGGTGTGGGAAGTGGTTTCGGACGGACTCGACTACATCGAGGTCGGCCAGAACGAGATGCCCTCGCGCGCGTATGTCAGCGCCTTCGGGTTCAAGGGCCCGGACCAGCAGAAGAAGGCCGAGGTGCTCTCCGGTGGTGAGCGCAACCGTCTGAACCTGGCACTGACCCTCAAGGAGGGCGGCAACCTGATCCTGCTCGACGAGCCGACCAACGACCTCGACGTCGAAACCCTGAGCTCGCTCGAGAACGCGCTGCAGAAGTTCCCCGGCTGCGCCGTCGTGATCTCCCACGACCGCTGGTTCCTCGACCGCACCTGCACCCACATCCTCGCGTGGGAAGGCAACGTCGAGGAGGGCAAGTGGTTCTGGTTCGAGGGCAACTTCGAATCGTACGAGGCCAACAAGGTCGAGCGGCTCGGGGCGGAGGCGGCGCGTCCGCACCGCGTCACCCACCGGAAGCTCACCCGTGACTGAGCCGGGGCAGAAGACCTTCACCTGCACGCTGGAGGTCCGCTGGGCCGACTCCGACCGTCTCGGGCACGTGAACAACACGAAGTTCGTGGAGTACATGCAGGAAGCCCGGATCAAGTTCCTGCAGAGCGGCCCGTTCGCGCGCGGCGCCGTGGTGGTGCGGAAGATGGACGTGGAGTTCCTGCGTCCGCTCAAGGACGACTCCGGCCCGATCACCGTCGCCATCTCGGTCCTGCACGTGGGCAACAGCTCGTACACCCTGCGGCACATGATCACCGACGTGCAGGGCAATCCGTGCGGCTCCGGGGACGCGGTGCTCGTCGGGTTCGACCCGCGCACGGAGACCTCCCGGCCGCTGTCCGCCGAGGAGCGGGCGGTTCTCGAGGAGTACGTCGCCGCGCCGGTCGCCTGACCACCCGGCGCGGGATTCCCCCCTCACACCCGGCGCCGCGGATAGGCTCGAACCAGAGCCTGTCCGCGGCGCTGCCGGTTTCCGGCGGCGAATGAGGGAGTGAGCACCATGGCCGAGTCCGCCACACCCCAGGGGGTTTCGTCGAACCGGCGCGGTGAGCTTTCGGCGGCCGCGCTCGAGGACGTCTATCGCCGCTACGCGGACACCCTCGACGCCCCCGATCCGGCCCTGTTCGCCCACCTGGACCTCGGCCGCGAGCGGAGTGCCGACGCCGTCCTGACCCGCGTCTACCGGCCCGGCGATCGGTGGGGCGTCGGCGCCGCCCTGCAGATCGTCACCGACGACATGCCGCTGCTCGTCGAATCCGTCATCGCGCTGCTGACCCGGCTCGGCGTCGCCATCCGCGAACTCGTCCATCCCGTCGTGTCCGTCCGGCGCGACGAGGACGGACGCCTGCTCGAGATGGTGGCCGACACCACGCCCCCGCACGGCTTCGTCGCGGAGTCGTGGATTCACGTCCAGCTGCACCCGGCCACCTCCGAGGCCACCCTCGACACCGTCGGCACCGAGATCGGCGGTGTGCTCGCCGACGTGCGGCAGGTCGGGGCCGACACCGCCGCGATGCTCGCCCGCGAACGCGATCTCGCCGTCGAACTCGACGCGCTCGCCGAGAACCCGCCGCCGCGGCACGCCGCGGAGGAGTTGCGGGAGACGGCGGCGCTGCTGCGCTGGCTCGCGCGTGGCAACTACACCGTCCTCGGTTACCGGCGCTACGACATCGTCGCCGACGCCTCCGGGACGCGGCACGCCCGCGCCGTGCCCGGCAGTGGTCTCGGGGTGCTGCGTTCCGACCTCGCCGCCGACGACGTGATCGACATGTCGGCGACCGTCGAGGCCACCGACCGGCCGCTGCTGGTGCTCACCCAGGCGTCCCTGCCTGCCACGGTGCACCGCTCGGTGTACCCGTACTTCGTGGGCGTTGCCGTCCTCGGCCCGGACGGTCGCGTCGTCGGCGAGCACCGGTTCCTCGGTGTGCTGGCCGTGACCGCGCTGCACGAGAACGTGCTCGACATTCCCGTGCTGGCGCGCCGGGTCCGGGAGGTGGTGGCCCGCGCCGGCGTGGAACTGTCGTCCTTCACCGGACAGGCGATGCTCGAGGTGCTGCAGGCGCTGCCCCGGGTGGAACTGTTCTCCGCCGACACCGACACCCTCTACGAGACCGTCACCGCGGTGGTCGCGATGCGCCGGCAACTGCGGTTGTTCCTGCGGGTCGACCCCTACGGCCGCTTCGTCTCGTGCCTGATCTACCTGCCCCGCGACCGCTACAACACACGGGTCCGGGTCGCGATGCAGCAGATCCTGATGCGCGAGTACGGCGGGGGTTCCATCCACTACACCGCCCGGGTCACGGAGGGCGACCTGGCGCTGCTGCACGTGACCATCCGGACCCCGCCGGGACAGGCCCTGCCGCGGATCGACACCTCCGAGGAGAATCGCCTGCGCATCCAGGCCCTGCTCACCGAGGCCAGCCGCAGCTGGGACGACCACCTCGCCGACCTGGCCGCCACCGACCACACCGTCGATCCCGTGCTGGTGCAGCGCTACGCGGAGGCGCTCCCCGACGGTTACAAGGAGGACTTCGACGCCGTCCGGGCGCTGGCCGACATCGCCCGCCTCGAGGCACTGCGCGACGGCAGCATCGACCTGCTGCTGTACCGGCCCCCCGGCGCCGACCCGCGCCGGTGGCGCTTCACGCTCTACATCGGCAGCGAGGGCATCACCCTCAGCCAGGTGCTGCCGGTGCTGCAGAGCCTCGGCGTCGAGGTGCTCGACGAGCGCCCGTACCAGATCATCCGCGCCGACCGGATGAGCTGCTGGATCTACGATTTCGGCCTGGTCCTGCCCGTCGACCTCGAACCCGACCCGAGGGTGACCACCCGTGTCACCGCGGCGTTCGCCGCCGTGTGGCACGGGCTCTCGGAGCCGGACCGGTTCAACGAACTGGTCCTGCGGGCCGGGCTGGGCTGGCGGCAGGCCATGATGCTGCGCGCCTACGCGAAGTACCTGCGGCAGGCCGGCTTCCCCTACAGTCAGTACCACATCGAAGGTGTGCTGCTCGCCGACCCGGACACCACCGCGCTGCTCGCCGAACTGTTCGAGGCGATGTTCGACCCCGACGAGGCGTCCGCCGACCGCGAGCAGGACGCCGCCGCCGAACTGGTCGGCCGGATCGACGCCGTCGTCAGCCTCGACGCCGACCGGATCCTGCGCGGTCTCTTCGGCCTCATCCGGGCGACGTTGCGCACCAACTACTTCGTGTCCGGCGACGACGGGGCCGTCGCGCTCTCGCGCGCCGACGCCGCGCCCGCCCGGGTCCTGTCGTTCAAGCTCGACCCGACCCGCATCAACGAACTGCCCCAGCCGCGACCGAAGTTCGAGGTGTTCGTCTACGCACCCGACGTCGAGGGTGTGCACATGCGCTTCGGCTCCGTTGCCCGCGGCGGCCTGCGCTGGTCGGACCGGCGCGAGGACTTCCGCACCGAGATCCTCGGGCTCGCCAAGGCCCAGGCCGTGAAGAACGCCGTCATCGTCCCCGTCGGTGCCAAGGGGGGCTTCGTGGTCAAGCGCCCCGTCGCGCCGACCGGGGACGCGGCCGCCGACCGGCAGGCGGTGCGCGCGCAGGGGGAGGCCTGCTACCGGCGGTTCATCGCGGGCCTGCTCGACGTCACCGACAACCTCGACCGCGCCCGCGGCGTGGCCGTGCCGCCACCGCGGGTGGTCCGCCGCGACGGGGACGACACGTACCTCGTGGTCGCCGCGGACAAGGGCACCGCCACCTTCTCCGACCTCGCCAACGAGGTCGCCCGCGAGTACGGGTTCTGGCTCGGCGACGCCTTCGCCTCGGGCGGCTCGGCCGGCTACGACCACAAGGCGATGGGCATCACCGCGCGCGGCGCGTGGGAGAGCGTCAAGCGACACTTCCGCGAACTGGGCGTCGACACGCAGAGCGAGGACTTCACGGTCGCCGGCGTCGGCGACATGAGCGGCGACGTGTTCGGCAACGGCATGCTGCTGAGCACCCACATCCGGTTGGTGGCCGCGTTCGACCACCGGCACATCTTCCTCGACCCCCACCCGGAGCCCGCCGCCTCGTACGCCGAGCGGCGCCGCCTGTACGACCTGCCCCGCTCGTCGTGGGCCGACTACGACGCGGACCTGATCAGCACCGGCGGCGGGGTGTGGGAGCGCTCGCTCAAGTCCGTCCCGCTCAGCCCCCAGGCCCGTAGCGTGCTCGGACTCGACGACGACGTCACCGAGCTCTCGCCCCCCGAACTGATCCGCGCCATCCTCCGGGCGCCGGTGGACCTGCTGTGGAACGGGGGGATCGGCACCTACATCAAGGCCGCCACCGAAACCGACGCAGACGTCGGCGACAAGGGCAACGACGCGGTCCGCGTCGACGGCGCCACCGTCCGCGCCCGGGTGGTCGGGGAGGGCGGCAACCTCGGCGTCACCCAGCGCGGCCGCATCGAGTACGCCCGGGCCGGCGGCAAGATCAACACCGACGCGATCGACAACTCCGCCGGTGTCGACTGTTCCGACCACGAGGTCAACATCAAGATCCTGCTCGACTCGATGGTCACCGCCGGCGCCCTCACGTCCACCGACCGCAACCCGCTGCTCGAATCCATGACCGAGGAGGTCGGGCGAATCGTTCTGAAGGACAACATGTCCCAGAACAATCTGCTCGGCTACTCCCGCACCGGCGCGCCCACGATGCTCGGGGTGCACCAGCGGCTGATCGCCGACCTCGTCGCCGAACGCGGTCTCGACCGTTCCCTCGAGGCACTGCCCGGCGACGCCGAGATCGAGCGGCGCCGCCTCGAAGGGGAGGGACTCACCTCCCCGGAGCTGTCCACCCTGCTCGCCCACGTCAAGCTCGCACTCGCCGACGACCTGCTCGACACCGACCTGCCCGACAGCGACACCTTCGCCGGCCGGCTGCCCGGGTACTTCCCGCGGCAACTGCGCGAACCCTTCCGCACCGGCATCAAGTCCCACCCGCTGCGCCGGCAGATCGTCGCGACGATCCTCGCCAACGAGACCGTCGACAACGGCGGGATCACCTACGTCTACCGGCTCTCGGAGGAGGCCGGCGCGTCGAGCACCGACGCCATCCGCGCCTACGCTGCCGTCACCGAGATCTTCGGCCTGCCCGGCCTGTGGGCGCGCATCCGCGCGGCCGACACGACCGCGGCCGTCGCCGACGACCTGCTGCTCGAATCGCACCGCGTCCTCGACCGGGCGTCGCGGTGGCTGCTGTCGAACCGGCCGCAACCCCTGGCCGTCGGTGCCGAGATCAGCCGGTACCGCGCGATGTTCGCGCGGCTCGCGCCGCGCGTGGAGGAGTGGATGCAGGGCCACCACGTACAGGACCTGAAGGAACGCGCCGAGCCGCTGCTCGCGCGTGGCGCCCCGGAGGAGCTGACGTGGGACGTGTTCCGCCTCCTCGACCAGTTCCCGCTGCTGGACGTCATCGACATCGCCGACATCGCCGAACGCGACGAGGCCGAGGTCGCCGAGCTGTACTACGCGATGGACGCGCACATGGGGATCGACTGGCTGCTGTCCGCGGTCACGGCCCTCGAGCGCGGCGACCGGTGGCACTCGCTGGCCCGGCTCGCCCTGCGCGACGAACTGTACGGTTCGCTGCGCACGCTCACCCTCGACGTGCTCGGCACCGCCGAACCCGGCGAGAGCACCCGCGAGATGATCGAGGACTGGGAGCTGACCAACGGCTCGCGGCTCGGGCGGGCGAGGTCGGCGCTCGAGGAGATCTTCCTGTCTGGAAATCTGGACCTCGCGACGCTGTCCGTGGCGGCGCGTCAGGTCAGGAGCATGGTGCGCGCCGGCGCACCCGACAGGAGGTAGGCAGTTGAAGCACGCCGGGGTGGAGCACCGTGGAGCCGCGGGGCCCGCGCAGTGAGGGACGCGACCGAGCAGTTCGGCTTCCACACCGCGGTGGAGGTGCGCTGGTCCGACATGGACGCGTTCCAGCACATCAACCACGCGCGCATGGTCACCCTCCTCGAGGAGGCCCGCATCCCGTGGCTGTTCGCCGACGGCCGGCCCACCGTGAACCTGCGGGAGGGTGCCGTCATCGCAGACCTGCACGTGCGGTACCGCGGCCAGTTGCGGCACGAGGACAGCCCGCTGGACGTGCTGATGTGGGTCGAGCAGGTGCGGGCGGTCGACTTCACCATCGGCTACGAGGTCCGGCCCGGCGGCGCGCCCGCCGACGCCACGCCCTCGGTGGTCGCCTCCACCCAGATCGCGGCGTTCGACATCGGCACCCAGCGGCTGCGCCGGCTCACCGGCCCCGAACGCGAGTACCTGCAGCGGTGGCGTCGTGGCTGATTCCCTCAGTGCGGCCGGGACGTCACCCGAACGGTGGCTGCAGGTCCCGGACCCCGCCGACCGCTCCGACCTCGTCGCGTTCCTGACCCGCGCGGTCCGGCTCGACGAGGCCGCTGTCGTGCGGCTGCGGCAACGCCCCGACGGGCTGCTCTCGGCGTGGGTGAACACCGGGTTCGACGCCCTCGCCGCCCGGGTGCTGCGCGGCACGATCGCCCCGGCGGACACGACCGTCGCCGCGGACGGGCTGCGCGCGGCCCTCGTCGCCGCCGGCGGCGACGGGATGGACCCGGGGTGGGCGATGGACTCGGCGTGGCGCGGGGCCCTGCCTCCGGATGCCGGGTACGTCCACCTCGACGACGTCCCCGCCCGCGTCCTCGTGGACCTCGCGCAGCGCGGCGTCACGCTCAGTCGCGAGCAGGGGCAGGGACCGCCGTCGTCGCTGCTGGCGCAGGAGGTGCTCGAGGTCGCCGGTGGGGGAGAGCGGGCCGGGGTGCCGATGCGGCTGGTGTTCGCGCTCAACGCCATGGGCTTCGTGCCCACGGGCGGTGCCCCCGCGACAGCGGAGATCGACCTCGACCGGATCGACCCGGCCGAAGTGGTGCGCGTGCGGGCGTCGGCGACATGGCTGCGGCTCGACGCCCGCTACGGATCCGTGTACCTCCGCCGCGGCGGAGGTCTCGGCCTCAGCGTGCGCTGACACCGCCGCCGAGATTCCGGCCCAGCAGCGTCAGCGCCGCGACCACGACCACCGTCCCCGCGAGGGCCACCGGGCCGAGCCGCTCGCCGAGCACCAGCACACCGAGCACGGCCGCCACCACCGGTTCCGCGAGCGTGAGGGTGGTCACCGCCGCGGGCGACAGCGTGCGCAGGCCGAGCGCGAACAGCAGGTAGGCGAGCACCGTGGGGACGAGGGCGAGATAGACGACGGTCGTCGCGCCGGCCGCGCTGTCGAGACCGCCCGGCCACTGTGCCAGCAGGATCGCCGCCATGGGCACCGCCGCCAGCCCGAACATCGCGCCCATCGACGCGGCCGGGGTGGCGCCGCGGCCGAGCAGCGCGGCACCCGCGACGGTGTACGTCGCGTAGCCCAGGCCGGCCGCAAGCGCGGGCAGGGCCCCGGCCGCGACGGAACCGGCGCCCGCGGAGGTGCCGCCGCCCGATCCGGCGACGATGAGGACGAGCCCGACGACCGCGATCGCCGTCGACACCGCCCACACGCGGCCGGGGCGGCGCCGGGACACCAGCCACTGCAGCAGCCCGGTGAACGCCGGTCCGGACCCGAGCGCGATCATCGTGCCCGCCGCGACGCCCGCGGTCTGCACCGCGGTGAAGAACCCCAGTTGATACATCACCACGCCGCCGGCGCCGAGCAGCGTCGGCAGCCGGCGGCCCGCCGGGAACAGCGGGCCACGGGCCCGCGCGAACAGCGCGAGCACCGTCCCGGCCAGCACGATGCGGCCCGCCCCGACCGCGACGGCGTCCAACGGGACACCGAGCGCACGCGAACCGAGGGCCTGCGCGGTGCCCGTCGTCCCGAACAGGGCGGACGCCGCCAGCACCAGGGCGACCGCGCTCGCCGGCGAGCGGTGTGCGGTCAGATCAGCCACGCCGCGCCGTTGCCGGGCAGCTGCCCGTCCACCAGCGGCGCGCTGGACAGGATCACCGTGCCCGGCGGCATCTCCACCGGGTGCTCGGTGGTGTTGAGGGCGCAGATCAGCCCACCGGAGCGGCGGAACGCCAGGCACCCGGGCGGACTGCCGTACCAGTCCACGTCGGCGCCGTCGAACTCCGGCCGCCGACGTCGCGCCTCGAGCGCCGCCCGGTACAACGACAGGGTGGACGAGACGTCCTCGAGCTGCGCCTCGACGGTCAGCCCGGCCCACGTGTCCGGCTGCGGCAGCCACGTCTGCGATGCGCTGGTGAAGCCGAACGGCGGCTGCGTGCCCTCCCACGGCATCGGGACCCGGCACCCGTCCCGGCCGCGGTCGGTGTGCCCGGACCGCTCCCACACCGGATCCTGCAGCGCGTCCTCGGGCAGGTCGTCGACGTTGGGCAGGCCGAGTTCGGCACCGTTGTAGAGGAAGGCCGCACCGGGCAGCGCCAGCTCGACGAGGATCATCGCCCGCGCGCGGTCGCGCCCGAGCGGACCGCCGCCGTAGCGCGTCACCTCACGCTCGATGTCGTGATTGGACAGCGTCCACGTCGCGACCCCGCCGCTCGGCGCGACCGCGGCGAGCGACACGTCGATCGCCTCCCGGATCTCGGCGGCATCCCACCGCGCGAGCGCAAGATGGAAGTTGAACGCCAGGTGCAGTTCGTCGGGGCGCAGGTACTCCGAGAACAGCACGTGGTCGTGCACCCAGATCTCACCGACGGCCACCGTGTCCGGATACTCGTCGAGCACCGAGCGGATCCGGCGGTGGATGTCGTGGACCTCGGCGTTGTTGAACCGCGGGTCGTCGTCGAAGTGCCGCAGCAGCCGGTTCTGCTCCCAGTGGTCGAAGTCGGGTAGCCCGCCGGGCTTGGCCATGCCGTGGGCGACGTCGATGCGGAAGCCGTCGATGCCGCGGTCCAGCCAGAACCGCAGGGTCTTCTCCAGGTCCTCGAACACCTCGTCGTTGCGCCAGTTCAGGTCCGGCTGCTCCGGTGCGAACAGGTGCAGGTACCACTGTCCGGGGGTGCCGTCGGGTTCGGTCACGCGGGTCCACGCGGGGCCGCCGAACACGCTCGGCCAGTTGTTGGGCGGCAGGTCGCCGTTCGGCCCGCGGCCGTCGCGGAAGTGGTACCGGGCCCGCTCGGGGCTGTCGGGTGCGGCGACCAGCGCCTCCCGGAACCAGGGATGTTCGGAACTCGTGTGGTTGGGGACCAGGTCCATCATGACGCGGATCCGGCGGGCGTGGGCGGCCTCGACGAGGGCGTCCAGAGCGGCGAGGTCGCCGAACAGGGGATCGACGTCGCGGGGGTCGGACACGTCGTAGCCGTGGTCGGCCATCGGTGAGCGCATCACCGGGTTCAGCCAGATCGCGTCGACCCCCAGCAGCTCCAGGTATCCGAGCTTGTCGCGGATCCCGTCGAGGTCGCCGACGCCGTCTGCGTTCGAGTCGGCGAACGAGCGGGGGTACACCTGGTAGAAGACGGCGTCCGCCCACCAGCGTTGTGCAGGGGTGCCGGGGGGAGTGCTCACAGCCACCCATAGTGCCAAACCGACAGGTGGGCCACGACTCGAACGTGGCCGGCCCTCAGATCGGCGAGTTCATCATCGAGTCCGCCGCCATCTCCATGTACGCGATCAGCTGGCTGCGGTGCTCGTCGTCGAGCGTCTGCGAGTCGATCGACGCGATCGCCGTGTGCATGCAGCGCAGCCAGGCGTCGCGTTCGAGCGGGCCGATCCGGAACGGGTGGTGACGCATCCGCAGCCGCGGGTGCCCGCGCTCGTCCGAGTAGGTGCGCGGTCCGCCCCAGTACTGCTCGAGGAACATCCGCATGCGCCGTTCCGCCGGGCCGAGGTCCTCCTCCGGGTACAGCGGGCGGACGATCTCGTCCTCGGCCACTTCCTCGTAGAAGCGCGCCGTGAGCTTGCGGAATGTCTCGGCGCCGCCGACCGCGTCGTAGAAGGTCTGCTCGTCACTCATCAGTTCTGCTCACCGTCCCTCTCGCTCGTCCATTGTGCCGGTTCCGGGAGTGCGCGCCCCAATCGGACGTCTCCGGCACGGGATGTTCACCTCCGGGACCCGGAAAGTCGTCAGAATCGGCGTGCGACGTGCGTAGATCCGTGGTCCACTTGTGAGCAGTCTTCCGGAGGTCGTATGAAGCACCGACGCATCGCACATCGACAACTCCCGCCCGCCGACGCCCACAACGGGGCGCCGGGGGCCAACTCCCTGTGTGTCGTACGCGACGACGCTGTCCCGGACTGGGTCAAACGCCGCGTACTTCTGCTCAACGCCACCTACGAACCGCTCACCGCGCTGCCCGCCCGTCGCGCGGTCGTGCTCATGGCCGGCGGCAAGGCCGACACCGTGCACGAGGATCCGCTCGGCCCGCTGGTGCGATCCGCGGAATGGGCGGTGCAGATTCCGTGGGTGATCCGGCTCCGGAGCTTCGTGCACGTGCCGTACCACGCGCGGGTGCCGATGACCCGCGCCGCGCTCATGCACCGCGACCGGAACCGGTGCGCCTACTGTGGCGCCAAGGCCGAGACCATCGACCACGTGGTCCCGCGCAGCCGCGGCGGTGAACACTCGTGGGAGAACTGCGTGGCGTGCTGCGCGTCGTGCAATCACCGCAAGGCCGACAAGTTGCTCAGCGAACTCGGCTGGACGCTGCGCGCCGCGCTCGTGCCCCCGAAGGGCCGGCACTGGCGGCTGGTGGCGACGCTGCCGGAGCTGCATCCGACCTGGTTGCCGTACCTGGGCGAGGGCGCGGCCTGATCCCCGTCGCCGCAAGTCGGGGCAAGCGCGCCGGGATCGCACATGCTGGGCTACCGTTTGCGATGTGAGCATTCTCGAGACAACCCTCATATTCGTTGCCATCCCGGTGGCGATCATCGTGATACTCGGGGTCTTCTCCGTCTTCACGAAGCCGGTTCCGGGCACGCGGCCCGCCGAGTACAAGCTCGGGGACAAGTGGGACCACGATCCGATGCTGTGGAGCGCGGTCGACGAGGTCACCACGCGCGGCCACCACGGTGGGCATCATGAACTCGTCGCCGGCGCGCCGGTCGACCCGATCGGAGGTAGGGCAAGTGGCAAGTGGTGACGTGATGCACAGCCGGACGGCTGTGGCTCCCGCGGAACTGCCGTACGGTGCGGCGCTGACGGCGAGTGGCCGGATCTCCCGGACCCGCCCCCTCGACGGCCTGTTCGAGGGCCCGCCGTTCCGCGACCGCGACATGATCGCTCTCGACGATGCGCTCACCGAGGCCACCCGGGCGACGAAGGTGCGCTTCAACGTCTACGTCGCGGACGCCACCGACCCGGCGGCAACCACCGACGCGGTGTTCCCGACCACGCCGGAGGCGCCGAACTCGGTGCTCATCGCCGTGTACCCGAACCAGCGCTCCATCGAGATCCGCAGCGGCCGCGGCGTCGCGGACCGCGTCGACAACCGGGTCACGCAGCTCGGCGTGACCGCCGCGATCTCGTCGTTCGGGCAGGGCGACCTGATCGACGGCATCGTCAGCGCAATCCGCGTCATGGCGAACGCGATCACCGCGCCGTAGTTCCCCTCGCCTCTGTGGCCGAATGTCACATCACGTCGATCGGGGCTGACTCAGGTGGTCCATGCGACACGC
>NZ_PCZU01000126.1:0-5170 GCF_002887785.1 Rhodococcus sp. ENV425 | reverse complement strand
GAAGGTCGTGACCCAGCAGCACCCGCGTGCCGAGTTGTCGGGGCCGCAGGCCGAGCCTGCCCGGGTCCCGGTCGCCGATTTCGCCGCCGAGCGCCGACGTAACCGGCGGACGACGCTGCTGTGGCTGCTGGCGATCCTGGTGCTGGCCCTGGCCGTCGGTTTCGGCGGATGGTGGCTCGGGTCCGGACGGATGACCACCGTGCCCAGCGTGCTCGGAGCCGATCGGGACACCGCGCTCGCGGCGCTGCAGGCGGCCGAGGTGACTCCCGAGGTGCAGGGCGAGTACTCCGACGACGCCTCGGTCGACACCGTGCTCGGTACCGACCCGGAGGCGGGCAGCCGGGTCGCCCGGGGTGACGAGGTGGTGCTGCTCGTCTCGCTGGGCCGGCCGACCGTGCCCACCATCGTCGGGGGCGGCGACCGCGACGTGGTGGAGCAGGAACTGCGCAACCGGACCCTCGTCCCCGTGGACGGCGGCACCGCCTACAGCACGGCCGTCGAGGAGGGCGGGGTCGCGGCCCTCGATCCGGCGCCCGGCACGGTCCTGCCGGTGGGAGCGGAAGTCAAGGTGATCGTCAGCAAGGGATCACCGCCGGTGGATGTGCCCGACGTCGCGGGCCGCACGGTCGACGAGGCCCGGCGGGCCCTGGACACGGTCGGCCTCACGGTGCGCGAGACGCGGGAGGTGTTCGACGCGGAGGTCGACGCGGGACGGGTGGCGGGCACCGACCCGGCGGTCGGGAACCGGGTCAACGCCGGCGGTAGCGTCACGCTGCTGGTGTCGAACGCGGTGAAGGTGCCCTCGCTGCTGGGCCGCACGGTCGCCGCGGCACGCGACGAGCTCGGCCGGCTGGGGCTGGACGTGGAGGTGCGCCAGTTCGCGGGCTCCGACCGTTCGGTGGTGATCGGTCAGAGCCCGGGCGCGGGCGACCGGGTCGAGCCGGGCGGCACGGTGACTCTCACCGCACTGCCCTGAGGCCCCTGACGACCCGGAAGGCCCCGGGACCCGACCGCTCCGCGGAGGGTCAGCCGCGGAGCATCTCCGCGACCAGGAACGCCAGCTCGAGCGACTGCTGGGTGTTCAGGCGCGGGTCGCACGCGGTCTCGTAACGGCCGTGCAGGTCGATGTCGGAGATGTCCTGTGCGCCGCCGAGGCATTCCGTGACGTTCTCACCGGTGAGTTCGATGTGGATGCCGCCGGGATGGGTGCCCAGGGCGTTGTGCACCTCGAAGAAGCCCTGCACCTCGTCGACGATCCGGTCGAAGTGCCGGGTCTTGTACCCCGTGGACGCCTCGTGGGTATTGCCGTGCATCGGGTCGCACTGCCAGATGACCTGGTGACCGGTCGCCTGCACCTTGGCGATGATCGGGGGCAGCAGATCGCGCACCTTCGCGTGCCCCATCCGGGAGATGAGGGTCAGCCGGCCCGGCTTGTTGGTGGGATCGAGCCGCTCGACGTACTCGGCCGCCATCTCGGGTGTGGTGCTGGGGCCGATCTTCAGGCCGATCGGGTTGGCCAGCAGCTCGGCGAAGGCGATGTGGGCGCCGTCGAGCTGGCGTGTGCGGTCACCGATCCACAGGAAGTGCGCCGACAGGTCGTAGAGCCGGGGGTGCCCGTCGGTGTTGTCGAGCCGGAGCATGGCCCGCTCGTAGTCGAGGACCAGCGCCTCGTGGCTGGCGTAGATGGTGGCGGCCTTCAGGTTGGGATCGACGACGCCGCACGCGTCCATGAAGCGCAGGCCGCGGTCGATCTCGGAGGCGAGGGCCTCGTACCGCGCGCCGGCCGGGGAGGATGCGACGAACTCCCGGTTCCAGTCGTGCACCCGGTGCAGGTCCGCCTCGCCGGCGGCGGTGATGGCCCGGACCAGGTTCATCGCGGCGCTGGCGTTGGCGTAGGCGCGGATCAGCCGGGACGGGTCGTGCGCACGCACGGCGGAATCGGCGACCAGTGAGTTGATCATGTCGCCCCGGTACGACTGCAGCCCGAGCGCGTCGATGTCCGACGACCGCGGCTTGGCGTACTGTCCGGCAATCCGCGCGACCTTCACGACCGGCAGCGACGCGCCGTAGGTCAGCACGACGGCCATCTGCAGCAGCGTGCGGATGTTGGCCTTGATGTGCGGCTCGGTGTTGTCGGCGAAGGTCTCGGCGCAGTCACCGCCCTGGAGCAGGAAGGCCTCACCCCGCGCGACCGCGGCGAGGTGGTTCTGTAGGTCCTCGACCTCGCGGGCCACGGTGATCGGCGGCACGCTCTCGAGCACGGTACGCATCGCCGACGCCTGGTCCTCGGGCCAGCTCGGCTGCTGCAGGGCGGGCTTGGCCAGGGCCGCGTCCAGCCTTTCGCGCAGCTCGGCGGGGAGCGGCGGAAGGGTCGGCAAGCGGTCGATCGGCACATCGACAGTCCAGTTCACACCACCAGGATATGGCCCCGGCGCGACGAGGGACACGCACCCCCGGGTGGGTCGATGCCACACCCCGTCCCGCCGGCCCGCCCGGCGGCCGCGGCACCCGGTTCAGCGGTACAGCCGCGCGGCCTCGATCGCCTCGAACTTGGCGAGGTTGTGGCGGGCATCGGCGAGGGCGTCGTGGTTGTCGTCCGGCACCGGCGGCAGGGGGGGCTTGCCGTGCTGCTCCCAGTGCTGGCGCAGCTCGCGGGTGAATTTGGGCAGCGCGTCGGGCAGTTCCGGCATGGTTCCCCAGAGCTGGACGAGCGCGACGTGATCGTAGGCCCCGAGCCAGGCCCACAGCTCGGGCTGGATGCCCGGCCGCGGGATCAGGAAGGACATCAGGTCGTCGCGGATGCGGGTCCGGGACTTCCAGGCGGGATGCGCCGGGGGCGGCAGCTTCGGCAGCACGTGCCGCCGCACCCAGGGCCCGGCCCGCTCGGGGTCGAACTCCGTCGACACCGCATAGAATTCGCGCCCGTCCTCGCAGGCGACACCGATCGACACGAGCTCGATGGTGCGACCATCCTCGATGAACTCGCAGTCGTAGAAGTAACGCACGTGCGCACATTATGCCCGGCCGCGGCCGGGCGGGTGTCGCCGGTATCCGGCGTCAGCCGGCCTGCGTGTCGGGCAGGCGATCGGCGTCGGCGGCCGTGGCGGCCGCATCCTGTTCGGCGGGCCGGTTCTTCAGGGAGGCCGCGTAGATGTCGACGTATTGCTGGCCCGACAGGCGCATCAGCGCGTACATCACCTCGTCGGTGACGGTGCGCTCGACGAAACGATTGCCGCCCATGCCCTCGAAGCGGGAGAAGTCGATCGGTTCCCCGATCCGGACCGTCACCTTGGCCGGCCTCCACATCTTCGACCCGATGGGGTTCATCTCGTCGGTGCCGATCATCGCCACCGGGATGACCTTCACACCGGTCTGCAGGGCCAGCCGGGCGATACCGGTCTTGCCCTTGTAGAGGCGGCCGTCCGGCGACCTGGTGCCCTCCGGGTAGATGCCGAGCAGCTTGCCCTGGGAGAGGACGCGGACGCCGGCGTTGAGTGCGTCCTGCGCGGCGTCGGCGCCGGTGCGGTCGATCGGGACCTGCCCGACCGCGGAGAAGAACCAGCGCTGGAACCGGCCCTTGAGCCCGGGGCCGGTGAAGTACTCACTCTTGGCGAGGAAGGTGATGCGCCGCGGTACCACCAGGGGAAGGAAGAAGGAGTCGAGGACGGCTTTGTGATTACTGGCGAGGATCGCGGGGCCGTCGGTCGGGATATGCTCCGCCCCTTCGATTTTCGGCCGCCCCATGAACCAGAGCAGCGGCCCCAGCAGGACGTACTTGAAAAGCCAATACCACATGGCGTCCTTCCCCGTCTCCGAAACGCGCAGGCAGATCGTGCCTGCCGGTCGACTCTACGACGGCGGGGTGTCGCCGTGCACACCGTGGCACGCCGCGGTCCCGCCTCACAGCGATGGACGTGACGATCATCTCAGCCGCCTGGTCCGTTTCGTCCGGACCGGGACGATTCGCGGGCGAGGTCGGCCGCGCCCACCAGGCCGGCGGCGTCGCCGAGGTGCGCGGCGCGGACCCCGGCGAGCGGCCGGTGACCACGCCCGGTCAGGGCCGCCGCGTAGTGACCGCGGGCGTCGTCGAGGAACAGAGACGCCGACCCCGACACCCCACCCGCGATGACGACCAGGTCCGGGTCGTAGAGGTCGGCGACCATCGCCAGGCCCAGCCCGAGCCAACGGGCGAACTCGGCCATCGCCGCCACGGCGAGCGGGTCGCCGTCCTGCGCGGCCTCGGCGATCCGTCGTCCGGTCAGTGCCCCGGGATCCGCCGCGACGTCACGGGTGAGCGGGGAGGACCGGTCCGGGTCTGCCGCGAGCAATTCGATCGCCGTGTCGACCAGCGCGGTGCCGCTGCAGTACCGCTCCCAGCAGCCCCGCTTCCCGCACGCGCAGGGCCGCCCGGCGGGAACCACCTGCAGGTGCCCGAGTTCGGGGGCGATGCCGTGCGCGCCCCGGAACGGCACACCGTCCAGGAGCAGGGCGGCGCCGATGCCGGTGCCGACGGCCACCAGCACGGTCGTGCGGACACCGGCGGCCGCACCGAACCGGTACTCGGCCCACGCCGCGGCGTTGGCGTCGTGCTCGAGGATCACCGGCAGGCCGATCCGCGCGCTCATCCGCTCGGCCACGGGCACGTCCGCCCACGGCAGGTGCGGGGCGAAACGGACGACGCGACGGTCGGCGGTGAGGAATCCGGCGACGGCGAGCCCGACGGCGGTGACCTCGTTGCGTCCCGCCAGGCGGGCGACGGTGCGGTCGAGGGCATCCTCGAGGGCGCGGCCCGAGTGCGGGGTCGGCGACCGGACGGTGTCGACGACGGATCCGGTGCCGTCGACGACGGCCGCGCGAATGCTGGTGCCGCCCACGTCGATTCCGATCGTGAGTCGATCCGTGCTCACGGTGTGGACCCGATCAGCGCCGGATCGTGACCGAGATCGGCACGAACGCACCGCTGCGGCCGGGAGCCGGGGGCGGGGTCTGCGGATCCGGCCCGTCGGGGCCGGCCCCTGGGGGCGGAAGGTACCGGGCGAGCAGGTCCCGCAGCAGGGCGATCAGGGCCGCGATCTGGGTGGCGAGGCGGGTGAGGAGCTCATGTGGCTCGCCCCGCACCGCGGCCGCGACGGCGCACAGCGGGCACCAGCTGCATCCGCTCGGCGCCGAG
>NZ_PCZU01000125.1:0-4453 GCF_002887785.1 Rhodococcus sp. ENV425 | reverse complement strand
AGTCGAACCGCAGCGCGAGCCACACGGTGCACGTCGCGGCGGCGGGCAGCGGCCCGATCAGGCGCTCGTACGCCGCACCGGCGGCGGTCTCGTCGCACACCCGGCTGCCGTGCACGATGACGTCGATTCCGTCGAGGCCGACGTCGTGCGTGGCGAGGCACGCGGCGATCGCGGCCAGCGGAAGCCGGCGCAGCGGTTCGGCCCGATCTCGTGTCAGCCGGGTGAGCTCGCCGGCCGTCGGTACCAGCTCGACCACCGCCACGACGGCGGTGCCGTCCCAGCACACCCCGACCGGTCGATCGTCGCCCGCCGCGACGTCGACGATCACCGGGCCGGACCGCAGCGAACGGCGCCGGAACCGCCACCACAGCCGCCCCCATTCGACGGCGTCGAGTCCGTGGACAGGCACCGCCACCGCCAGCGCGGCCAGTACCGCCACGGTCACCGCAGCGGGAAGCGGAGCGCCCGTCGCCGCCGCCGTCGTCGCGCCGATCACCGCCGCGCACTGCGCCCGCACCACCGTCACCACGCAGCGGCGCCGCGGCCGCCGGAAGATCCCATCCTGCACAACGATTCCCCCGTTCCCACCGAGCGACGGCCCGGCCCCCCCGACGTTCCCGGACGGAACTGTACTGTGTTGCGGCGGAGGGGGCGTCGTACGGGGGAGGATCGATGGGAGCGCAGCCGACCACGCGCTGGCAGGTCAACGGCTACCGATTTCTGGTGCGCCGCATGGAACATGCACTGGTGCGGCGAGACGTGCGGATGATCCACGACCCGATGCGGTCGCAGTCGCGTGCCCTGGCGGTGGGCGCCGTCCTCGCCTGTGTCGGCCTCGCCGGCTGTGCCGCGCTCGCTCTGCTCCGCCCGCAGGACAGGATCGGTGACGCGGCGATCGTGGTGGGACGCGATTCCGGCGCGATGCTGGTCGCGATCGACGGCGCCTTCCATCCGGTACTCAACCTGGCCTCCGCCCGTTTGGTGCTCGGGCGGCCCGAGGCCCCCGCCGTCGTCGCCGACGGCGAATTCGAAACCCGGCCCCGGGGGCCCCTCGTCGGTATCCCCGGTGCGCCGTCCGCGCTGGCACACGTCGCGGCACCGCTGCCGTGGACGGTGTGCGACACCGTGACGACCGACGGAAGTCGTTCCGTCACAACGACCGTCACCGGGGGAGAGCCTGCCTACGGCGAGCGCGTGCGGCCTCTCGCCGACGACGAGGCCCTGCTCGTCGCGGCCGACGGCAGGCACCATCTGGTCTACCGCGGCTCCCGCGCCGAGGTGGATCTGGCGGACCAGGCGCTCACCCGCGTCCTCGGCATCGATGCCGGCATGGCACGTCCCGTCGGGCCGGGCCTGCTCGCCGCGATCCCGGAGGTGCCGCGGCTCGAGGCCCCGCGGATCCCCGGTGCTGGCGGCGAACCCGGCTATCCGATCGGATCGCTGACCGTCGGTTCGGTGGTCCGCGTCGCGGTGCCCGACGGGAAGAGGTTCTACGTCGTGCTGCGCGACGGTGTGCAGGAGGTGTCCGAGGCGACAGCGCAGATCGTCCACTTCACCGACTCGCAGGGCGCCGCGGAGATCCCGGCCGTCGCGCCGGACGTGCTGCGCGACGCTCCGACCGTGCGGGGTCTCGCGGTGGACACCTTTCCCGCCACCGTGCCCACCGTCGTCGATGCCCGCGACCGTCCCGTCGCCTGCCTGACGTGGATCCCGGGGGTCGGCGCGGCCGAACGGTCGCGGTCCGTCGTCGAGGTGTCGGCGGGGTCCGCGCTGCCGCTGCCCGACGGCGCGGTGCCCGTGTCCCTGGCCCAGGCGGACGGCGCCGGGCCCGAGGCCGACAGCGCCTACCTCGCGCCCGGCCGGGGGGCGTTCGTGCAGACCACCTCCGTCGCGCCGGACAGCGCGCGGCGCGGCGCCCTCTTCTACGTGGCCGACACCGGCGTGCGCTACGGGATCGTCGACGCGGAAGCCGCGACCGCCCTGGGATTCTCCGAACCGGTGCCCGCGCCGTGGCAGATCGTCGAACTGTTCGCGCCGGGTCCTGCACTCGGGCGGGCGGAGGCACTCGTCGCCCACGACGGTGTCGCGCCGGATCACGACCCGGCGCCGGTCGGCGCCGGCCGCTGACGACGGCGCCGCAGCGGCGCGGTCGCCGACGCCGCCACCCCCAGGACCGCGAGCACCACCGCCGCCACGACGACCGCGACGTCCCTGGGCCGGTGATCCGGCGGCGTCCGCGGTATCGGCGCCGCGACGGCCACCGAGGCCGGCTCCTGCGGACGCCGCTCCCTCGGCGGGGCGGTCACCGCCGCGACGGGGTCGATCACGCCGTGGCCCACCCGCGGATTCCAGCCCTCCGCCGGTGCGTGCGCCGTGGCCTCGATCCGCATCGCCACGGCGCGGGCATCGAGGTGCGGAAACCGCGCCCGTACCAGCGCGACGGTCGCGGCCACCAGCGGCGCGGCGAAGCTCGTGCCCGACACCGGCACCGGGCCCTCGGCTCCCCGGTAGGCGTCGACGAGGCCATCGGCGGTGGGATGCAGGGAAACCACCCCGCTGCCGGGCGCGGCGACGTCCACCCACGGCCCCGGCAGGCTGTAGCTCGACGGTGACCCGTCCGGCTCGACCGAGCCGACCGTGAGTACGTAGTCGTCGTACCAGGCCGGCGAGGCCACGGTCGTGACCGCGCGCCACGGATCGTCTCCCGGCCGGAGAGGATCGAGCCCCTGCGGGTTCGACCCCTGGCAGCGGTCCTCCACGTTGCCGGCTGCGGCCACGACGACGGCGTCCTTCACCTCGGTCGCGTACCGCACCGCCGCCCCGAGTTCGGGGTCGTCGATGCCCTCCGCGGCCGGCGCGCAGGCGACCTCGGAGATGTTGATGACGGTGGCGCCGAGGTCCGCGGCGCGGCGCACCGCCATCGCCATCGTGCGCACGTTGCCGTAGCCGGGCGACGTGCGCGCATCGTGGTCGGCGGGATCCGACCGTCGCGCCGAGAAGTGGCGGCTGGACTGGCGCACGGTGAGGATCCGCGCATCCGGGGCGCCACCGGCGAACCCCGACCCGGGGACCGGCTGCGCCGCGACGAGCCCCGCCACCAGGGTCCCGTGGGCGTCGCAGTCCTGCGTCCCATCGCCCGAGGAGACATAGTCGCCCCCCGGTACCAACCCGGGCAGCCGCGCATTGCGGCCCACCCCGGTGTCGATCACCGCCACGAGCTGCCCCGCCCCGCGACTCAGCGGCCACACGGCCGGAAAGTTCAGCACGCGCTGCGGTTCCGGGATCGAGGCGCTGTCGCCGGCGACGTCGACCGTGGTACACGGCGAACGCTGCCCGGTGTCGTCGACGGGCCCGGGTTCCCCAGGCGGGGGCAGGCGCCCGGCATCGACGGGCGGAGGTTCCGCCGCGGCGGACGGGGCCGTTCCGAAGGACGAGGCCGTCAGCACCAGGGCGACGACAACGAGGCGTGCGCCGCGGGCCACGTCAGAACCCGCGGACGGCGGCGTAGAGCCCGGTGACCCAGCAGGCCAACGGCACGATCGTCGCGATCACCGCGTACTCGACCACTTCGGCGGCGCGGCGCTGCACCGGCGTGAACGATCGTCGCGGCGCGACCACGCCGAACACCAGCGCTGCGGTCGCGACGGCAAGGGCGAGGGCGAACACGACGACGGGCGGCGCGGATCCGCCGACCGCGGCCGCGCCGAGCAGGCCCACCGGCACGGTTGCGCCGCCTGCCACCAGCAACGTCGCCTGGCGCGCATCGGTGTAGGTGCGGCCGCGCAGCATGATCACCGCCGCCGCGGCGACGGCGAGGGCGGTGCCGGGCAAGCGGAGACCGTCGCCGGACAGCGGCGCCGCGGCACACCACGCGCCCGCGACGACGAGAACGGCTCCCGCACCGATCAGCCCGGTGAGGTGGTCGCGTGCCCGCGCGGCGGCCGCCGCCAGCTCGCTGGGATCGGGCAGTGACCGGTCCCCGCCGTCCGGGGAGCCCGGTCCGTCCCTGCCGTCTTCGGTCTGCGGCGCGGGGGTCCCGGTCCCGGTCCCGGGACCGGGCACCGGCGGCAACGGCAGGTCGGCGAATTTCATGGCGAGGCGGGGTGCGAATGTCACCGTCAGCAGGGCCGTGACGACGACACCGGCGCCGACCGCGGAGGCGGAGATCCCGGTCGAGGCGGCGACGAGGAATGCGGCCGCGGCGGTCGCGGCGACGGCGGCGACCGCGGTGAAGGGCGCCCTTCCGACGGCGGTCAGCAGCAGGACCAGGGTCGCCACCGCCCCCGACAGGACCGCCCCGAGCATGGGGTGCGCCGGTCCGAAAGAGCCGGGCACCACGAGAATTCCGGTGGAGAAGGCGGCCGGGACCGCGCAGGCGCACAGGAGCGCCGCGGTGCGGTGGTCGTCGCGGGCCCGCCCGAGCAGGATCCCGGCGAGCAGGAGCAGGGCGGCG
>NZ_PCZU01000124.1:4998-17031 GCF_002887785.1 Rhodococcus sp. ENV425 | reverse complement strand
TTCTGGAAGTACGACAGCAGGCGCAGGATCTCGACGTACAGCCAGACCAGGGTGACGGTCAGACCGAAGGCGACGCCCCACGCGGCCTTCTCCGGCGCCTGGGCGCGGATGAGCTGATCGGCGGCGTCGAAGTCCAGCAGGAAGCTGAACGCGGCGATGCCGATGCAGACGAGGCTGAAGACGATCGCCAGGGTGCCGCCGTCGCGCAGGCCCAGGCCGCCGTCGACGAAGAAGCTCGCCACCAGGTTGCCCAGCGCCAGGACGAGGACACCGATCAGCGCGCCGACGATCATGCGCGTCAGGCGCGGGGTCACGCGGATCGCCCCGGTGCGGTAGACGACGAGCATGCCGAAGAACACGCCGAACGTGCCGAGCACCGCCTGGACGATCAGGGTTCCGCCGCCGGCGCCACCGAAGGTGATGTCGGTGAACATGAACGACAGCGCACCCAGGAAGAAGCCCTCGGCGACGGCATAGGCCAGGACGATGGCCGGGTTGTCCATCTTGCGGCCGAAGGTGGCCACGAGGACCAGGACCAGGCCGATGAGACCACCGCCGATGACGAACGGCGCGGCCAGGTTCACGTTGCCGTTGACGAGGACGTAGGAGATCAGCGCCGAGATCGCCAGCACGCCGAGCGTGATGCCGGTCTTGGTGACGACGTCGTCGATCGTCATCGACCGCTCGGTGGTGGGCCGGGCCCAGGGGTCCGCCTGCGCGTACTGCGGCTGGCCGAATTGCTGGGTGACCTGCGCGGCGCCCGCCGTCGCAGAGCCGAACGTGGCGTATCCGCCGCCCTCTTGCTTGGGCAGGTTGCGGAACACCGGGTTACTGGTGGTGCGCACCGTGCACATCCCTTCTCGTGGTCGGTTCTGTCCGTTCAACGATCCGCGGACGCCGGGAGTTCCCCGGACCGGAGCCGAGCACGGACAAACCGGACTCTACCGGGTGCGCACGGAGCGGGTCACGGTGAACTTACGGTTGCGTCCTGCAACTTCTGTGCGGCCGACCGTCCGCTGCAGCATCCCACGATAGTTCAGGTGGGTGTTGTAGACGGTCCACAGTTCACCGCCCGGGCGCAACAGCCGGGCGGCCGCGTCGAACATCTTCACGGCCGCGCCCGTGTGCACGGCGGCGCCGACGTGGAACGGCGGATTGCACAGCACCACGTCGACGGAGGCGTCCGGCAGCGACCCGGCCACGTCGTCGCGCAGGACCTCGACCCGGTCCGCGACGTGGTTCGCGGCGGCGGTGGCGGCGGCCGACGCGACCGCCGCGGCCGACTGATCGGTGGCGATCACCCGCAGCCCGGGGAACCGCCGGGCCGCCGCGACGGCGAGGATGCCGGTGCCGCAGCCGAGGTCGACGGCGGTCCTCGCGTCGCGTGGCAGCCGGGGCAGGAAGTCCAGCAGGAATCGGGTGCCGATGTCCAGGCGGGAACCGGCGAACGCGGCCCCGTGCGCGACGACGGTGAGCCCGACGTCGGTCACCGTCTCGGTCACCGGGTAGGTCGGCTCGGCGGCGATCGGGCCGCGGGCGGTGAGCACCCGTGACTTCTGCCGGCCCCGGGAGGCCCGGACCTCGGTGAAGCTCCGGGCCAGCACCTCGTTCATCGCGGGCGTGATGTGCTTGTCGCGGCCACCGGCGAACACCGTCACGCCGGGGTCGGCGTGCCGGGCGACGGTCTCGGCGATCTCGGTGAGCGCGGCGAGCGACCGCGGCAGCTGCAGCAGCACCACCCGGGCCC
This sequence comes from Rhodococcus sp. ENV425, assembly GCF_002887785.1. Taxonomy (NCBI): domain Bacteria; kingdom Bacillati; phylum Actinomycetota; class Actinomycetes; order Mycobacteriales; family Nocardiaceae; genus Rhodococcus; species Rhodococcus sp. ENV425. The sequence continues at coordinate 15,284 of NZ_PCZU01000124.1, read as the reverse complement.
CGGTGAGCAGATCGGCCCCGAGTCCGTGCACGGTGAAGCGATCGGACAGGCCCTCGCGCGCGGCGTTCGCGGCCAGGGCCCGCTCCCCCACCACCGAGTCCTGGTGCACCCGGATCCCCGACGCGGAGTACCGCACGGCGACGCCGAGGGTGAGGGCGCCGTAGTGGTCGTCGATCACCGCGACGGTCCCGGCCGGCGCCGCGGCGAGCGCGGCGTCGGCTTCGTCGAGGATCAACCTGTCGGCGGCATCGACGGCGACCAGGTTGGGCGCCTCCACGTCCGGGAGGCGCCGCAACCGGCCGAACAGCTCGTCGCCGGCAGCAGAGTCGCCGGTCAGCACTGCCCCTTGCCGGCGTTCTCGACGGCGCGCAGCGTTTCGGCCTGCTGTTCCTCGCTCAGCTCCGCCCAACCCGGCAGCGACTTCTGCGCGTCGGCGACGGAGGTCGCCGCCTGGGTGCGGTCCTGCCCCCAGGATTCGAGCTGGTCGAAGTACGGCACCAGGGCGCTGCAGATCTGGTCGTAGCTCTGGCCCAGCTCGATGCCGGTGCTTCCGGTGACCTGGCTCGTGCTCGGCGCGGCGGTGGTGGACTCGGTGGTCCCCTCCCCTGCGGAGCCGGAGTCGCCGGACGATCCGCAGGCCGCCGCGAGCAGCACCGCACCCGTACCGAACAGCGCCGCGAGAGTCTTCTTCATCGTTTCCCAATTCCGATCGCAGTGTCGTTTCCCGGAGTTTCCGGCCGTCGTTGCCGGGAGGCCCGGCCGGACAACGGTAATGGAGAACCGGCGATCGATCCGTGTCGTGCCCGCCACACCCGGGACTATCCTGGAGGAATCCACGTGAGGTGAGTGCCCCGATGGCAGAGAACGATCCACTCGCCACCCGGCGAGCCCCGGTCTCCCACGCCGGCGCGGCGGAGGACGAGACCGTCGAAGATCTGCGCCTCGCGGGGTTCGCGGACGCCGTGGAGATCGGCCGCGGCGGTTTCGGGGTGGTGTACCGGTGCCGGGAGACCGCACTCGACCGCACCGTCGCGGTGAAGGTGCTCACCGCGACGCTCGACGCCGACAACCTCGAACGGTTCCTCCGCGAGCAGCGCGCGATGGGCCGGCTCTCCGGGCACCCGCACATCGTCACCGTGCTGCAGGTCGGCACGACCGGCAGCGGCCGGCCCTACCTGGTGATGCACTACCACCCGCACGACTCGCTCGAGGCCCGCATCCGCCGCTACGGACCGCTGCCGTGGCCGGACGTGCTGCGCATCGGCGTCAAGCTGTCCGGGGCGCTCGAGACGGCACACCGGGCCGACGTGCTGCACCGCGACGTCAAGCCCGCGAACATCCTGCTCACCGAGTACGGCGAACCGCAGCTGACCGACTTCGGCATCGCGCGCATCGGCGACGGCTTCCACACCTCGTCGGGCGCGATCACCGGCTCCCCGGCGTTCACCGCGCCGGAGATCCTGGCCGGCACGCCGCCCACCCCGGCCGCCGACGTCTACGGCCTGGCCGCCACCCTGTTCTGTGCGCTGACCGGGCACGCGGCGTTCGAGCGGCGCCGCGGCGAGCAGGTCGTCACACAGTTCCTGCGGATCACGACCGAACCGGTCCCGGATCTGCGTAGCACCGGCGTCCCGGACGACGTGTGCTCGGCCCTCGAGCGCGGCATGGCCACCGAGCCGGATGCCCGTCCGCAGTCCGCCGCGGAGTTCGGGGAGCTGCTGCAGCAGGCGCAGGAGCGCGGCGGCTGCGACGTGGACGAGATGGCGCTGCCCGTGGGTCCGGACAGTCTCGGGCCGCTGCCGGTCGCGGGGACCACGCACACCACCGGACCGCACCCCACGCCCACCGCGATCACCACGCCGCCGGTGCCGGCAACCCGATTCCGGCCGCAGGCACCCACCCGGCCGCTGGTGAAGCGCACCCGGCTCATCGACCGGCTGCGCCTCGGCCGGCGCCGCCGCCTCGTCGCGATCCACGCCCCGACCGGGTTCGGGAAGTCGACGCTGGCCGCCCAGTGGCGGGAGGTACTCACCGCCGAGGGTGTTGCGGTGGCGTGGCTCGCGGTCGATCGGGACGACAACAACGTGGTGTGGTTCCTCACCCATCTGATCGAGGCGTTCCGGCAGGTGCGTCCGCAGTTCGCCCGTCAGCTGCGGCAGGTGCTCGAGGCCCACGGCGACGACGCCGAGCGGTACGTGCTGTCCACCCTGATCGACGAGATCCACCGGGAGGAGGCGCCGATGGCCCTGGTGATCGAGGACTGGCACCTCGTCACCGCCCCGGGGACCGTCGCCGCACTGGACTTCCTCCTCGACCGCGGGTGCCATCACCTGCAGATCGTGGTGACCAGCCGGAGCCAGGCCGGCTTACCGCTCAGCCGGATGCGGGTCCTCGACGAGCTCATCGAGATCGACTCGGACGCCCTGCGTTTCGACGCCGAGGAATCCGATGCCTTTCTGCGCGACGTGAGCGGCCTGGACCTCGAGCCCGAGGACGTCCGCGACCTGACCGACGTCACCGACGGCTGGGTCGCCGCGCTGCAACTGGTGTCGTTGTCGCTGCGCGACAGTGAGGATCCGACCGGGCTGATCGAGAACCTCTCCGGCCGGCACCACGCCATCGGCGAGTTCCTCGCGGACAACGTGCTCGACACCCTCGAGCCGGAGGTGTACGAGTTCCTGCTCGCGACGTCGATCACCGAGGAGATCACCGGCAGCCTCGCCACCGCGCTCACCGGCGACCCGCACGGGCAGGCGATGCTCGAGCAGATCGAGGAGCGGGACCTGTTCCTGCGCCGGGTCGACGACGAGGGCCGCTGGTTCCGCTACCACCGGCTGTTCGCGGACTTCCTGCGCCGCCGGCTCGAACGCGATCACCCCGAACGCGTGGGCGCGCTGCACCACGCCGCCGCGGAATGGTTTGCGCGCCAGCACATGCTGCGCGAGGCCGTGGACCATGCGCTCAGCGCCGACGAGCCGGAACTCGCGGTCGAGATGGTCGCCGCCGACGGGATGCTCCTGGTCGAGCACTCCCACATGACGACGCTGCTGGCGCTGGTCGCGAAACTGCCGCCGCGTGGGGTGGCGGCGCATCCGCAGCTGCAGATGACCGTCGCGTGGGCGAACGCGTTGCTGCAACGGGCCGACCAGACCCGCGTCGCCCTCGCCGCGGCCCGGGGATGCCTGAGCTGCTGCAACGCGCCCGAGGAGGACATCGCGGTCCTGCAGGTCGAGGCCGACGTCGTCGACGGTGTCGTCGCCGCCTCCACCGACCACACCGCCGGCGTCGCGGACAAGGTCGCGCCGTGCCTGGACGACCCGGACACCTTCCGCCCTTGGGTGGTGTCCGTCGCGGCGAACGTGGCGACCTTCGTGGACGTCTACCGGTTCGACTTCGAGGCGGCGCGGCGACGGCAGCGGTGGGCCGAGCCGTACCACCGGGCCACCAACGGCCCCTTCAGCCTCGTGTACGGGCTGTGCCTGCTCGGCATCGCGGCAAACGAGCAGCTCGACGTCGCCACGGCCGAAAGGCACTTCCGCGCGGGGTTGCGGGCCGCCCGCAAGGGGGGCGGCGTCCACACCCATGCCGCGCGCCTGGCCGCCGCCATGCTCGGGGAGCTGCTCTACGAGCAGGGCCGGATCGCCGAGGCCGAGGCTCTGCTCGACGAGAGTCACGAGCTCGGAACCGAGGGCGGCGTACCGGACTTCATGATCGCCCGGTTCGTCACGGCCGCGCGGCTCAAGGCGCTGCGCGGCGACCGCGCCGCGGCGGCGGCACTGCTCGACGAGGGAGCGCGGGCCGCCGACGACTACCGGTTGCCGCGGCTGCGTGCCCGGGTGATCAACGAACGCGTGCGGCTCGGCCTGCCGGTTCCGCGGCCCGCCCCGCGGGAGATGCCGGATTCCGACGCCCCGGATCCGGACGGCATCGCGGAGATCACCGCGCAGGTGGAGGACGCCACCGCCATCCGTCTCCTCTACGGCACGGGCCGGGCCGAGGACGTGGCCCGGGCCTGCGACTGGGCCCGGCTGTGGCATCGCCGGGTGTCCGGCCGCGGCCGGTACCGCGCCGAACTGCAGGCGGCGCGGCTGCTCGTGGCGTGCCTGCACGCGGCCGGACGTCTCGAGGAGGCCCAGGAGGTGCTGGCCCCCGCGGTGGCCACGTGCGGGCGGCTGGGCATGCTCCGCTATCTCGTCGACGGTGGAGCCCATGTGGTGCAGGTCCTCCCGTTGCTCCGCGACCGGCTGCAGACTCTGCTGTGGCCCCCGGACTGGCCGGCGGTGGACGAGGCCTTTCTCGACGAGATGCTGCGGCTGACGGAGTCGGGCGGCACGAGCACCGCGCTCTGAGCACCGGCCGTCGGGGCACGCGTCGGCGGACGGGTAGGGCAGACTGCGAACGTGACCGCTGCTGTTCCCGACCACGTCCGCACCCGGCTCTGGCGCGACGGACGGCTCGTCGCCGAGAACTATCCGCTGGCCGAGGTCTCCGAGCACCTTCAGGACGAGGGGGCCCTGGTGTGGGTGGACCTGCACGATCCGACGCACCGCGAGCTGTCCGACGTCGCGGACGAGCTGGATTTCGATCCGCATGCCGTCGAGGACGTCGTGGCGCACGCGGAACGCACGAAGGTCACCCGCTACGCCACCCACACCTTCATGACGATCTACGCCACGTCGCTGGCGGACGAGAGCGAGCCGGCCGATGCGCACGGGTCACGGCTCAGGATCACGCGGGTCTCGGTGTTCGTGGTCCCGCGCGGCCTGGTCACGGTGCATCGGGGCACCGGATTGGACGTCGGCGAGGTGATGCGGCGCTGGGACGACAACTCCGATCTGCTCCGGCACGGCACCGCCGCGTTGCTGCACGGGCTGCTCGACGTCGTCGTCGACGGCCAGTTCGAGACCATTCAGGGGCTCGACGACGCGATCGAGGAACTGGAGGACGGGTTGTTCGACGAGCGCGCGCACATTCGCGCGCTCCAGCGTCACACCTACCGGGTACGCAAGGAACTCGTCCAGCTGCGCCGGGTCGTGCTGCCGATGCGGGAGGTGGTGGCCGCGGTGATGCGGCACCGGGCCGAGCGGGGAAACTCCGTCGAGCTCGACGGCTGGTACACCGACCTGTACGACCACGTGATCCGCGCGACGGAGTGGACCGAGTCGCTGCGCGACATGGTCACCACGGTTTTCGAGACCAACCTGTCGCTGCAGGACGCGCGGCTGAACATGGTGATGAGGAAGCTCACGGGGTGGGCCGCGATCATCGCCGTGCCCACCGCGGTGACGGGCTGGTACGGCCAGAACGTGCCGTACCCCGGCTTCGGGCAGTGGAGCGGGGTGTTGTCGAGCACCGCGATCATCGCCGGGTCGGCGGGGATGCTCTACATCGTGTTCAAGCAACGCAACTGGTTGTGACCGGCGCGGCCCGCGTCCGGCCGTGCTACGAGGTTCCTTCGGTGTCGTCGAAGAACCGCCAGTCGTGGTCGCCCTCGACCCTGACCTCCATACGCCAGCCCAGCTCGCTGTTGTCGGCCTTGGAGTCCACGAACCAGGCGTGCGCGTCGTCCGCGCTCTCGATGTCCTTGGTCGCCACCACTTCGCCCTTGGGGTCGATCACTCGGTAAGTAGCCATGCCCGGGGCTTTCCCCGGTGACGCGGCGGCCAAACCCGCGGCGCGGGGGATTGAGCCGTCCCCGCGGCGCGGGGATTGAGCCGACGCGCTGTGGGGTAACCGGCAGGGGAAGCGACCACGGACGAAGGAGGAGACATGGCTGATTTCATCGACAAGGCCAAGCACAAGGCGGAGGACGTGTCCGGTCAGGCCAAGGAGGGAGCGGGCCGCGCGACCGGTGACCGTGACCTCGAGGCGGAGGGCCGGGGCGACCAGGCGTCGAGCAGCCTCAAGCAGGCCGGCGACAAGATTTCCGACGCCGCCGGCAAGGTCAAGGACTCGTTCAAGAAGTAGTGCCGCGGCACGCATGCACGTGGCCTCGTCGACCCTGTCGACGAGGCCACGGCTCATGTCCGGGGACCGTCAGCGTCCCTCCCCGGGGCGGGTCTGCTCCCCGGAGGCCGGGTCGCCGTACTGCTCCTTCGAGAGCGGGATCTGCGTTCGGGTGGGGCCGTGTTCGGGCGGGAGGTCGTCGTGCGGCCCCTCCGGTGCCGCGTACTCGTGCAGTTCCCGGGGACCCTGGTCGAGCCGGAACGGCGGGTACTCGTCGCGCAGCAGGGCCGCGTAGGCCCACACGCGGAACCGCCAGCGGTTGATGCCCACGACGAGATCGAACAACCCGCTCGGGTAACGGGCGGTGAACAGCAGGGCGATCGCCGCGACGAGCACGAGAATGCCGAGCAGCGACCACGAGTAGGTCCACACCGCGTCGTCCCAGTCGTCGCCGTTCCCCGACGCCGCTGTGGCCCCACCCCCGACGAGCACGGCGAGGATCAGATAGTGCGGGACGGCGAGCAGCCACCACTTGACCAGCACCAGTCCCCGGGAGAGGCGTTCCGGGTAGGGGACGTCGAAATCGGCGGGATAGTCCGTGCGGTGCAGCGTGAAGGGCGGATACCGGTCGGTGCCCAGGGCCGCGTAGGTGTAGAACCCGACGCGCCACCACCACCGCATCACGCCGACGTTGAAGTCGAACAGCGGCCGTGGGTAGCGGCCGGTGAACAGGATCGCGAAGCCCGCGACGATCGTCGTGACGAAATGCGCGATCGCGAGGAAGAAGAGCACGATGTAGTGCGGGATCGCCAAGAGCCACTTCACGAGCCACAGCCCGCGCGACGGCGCGTCCGGATCGCCGCGCAGCATCACCGGATAGGAGCCCGGGGCGACGGCTGAGGGAGGCGGAGCGTGCGCCGCGGGCGGGCCGTGCCGGCCGAGTCCCACCGCTCCGAGGACGAGCAGCGGCACCCCGATCACCAGTAGCACGAGCCCGCTGATCAGCAGCCACAGCGCGAGCGGTCCCAGGAACGGGAACTGGGCGCCCGCCTGCAGGTCCACCGCCACGCCCGGGGTGGCGTCGGCGTTCATCACGACGATCGACCACACCCCTTCCTGGAATTCCCAGCGCAGCTCCTGGGTGCCCGGGCCGGAGGCCGACGCGGCCCAGAAGTCCTCGTCACCGGGCACGCGGGCGGGGTCGTCGCCTGGGATCTCGCGATACTCGGCGCGGAACGGCTCGAACCGGACGTCGGTGATCTCGGCGTGCGCGACGCCGGACAGGAAGGCGTCGACCTCCGCCTGCGGGCCGATGCCGACGAACACCGGCCGGCCGGGATCCTCCGACGCCGCACGCAATCTGAGCCGGCCGAGGTCCTCGGCGCCGAAACCTGTCGGCGCGTCGTCGAAGACCAGGTCGATGCGCTCGGAGACGAGCGCACTCGAGTCGGTGCGGTACCGCTCGGTGGGAGCGGTGAACCAGCCGTCGTCGCGCTGGGCGAAGTATCCCCAGCCGAGCACTCCGGCGGCGACGAGCAACGCCAGGCCGAGCATCGACAGCAGGACGCCTACAACGAACATGACGATCTTGCCGGCCTTCATATCGGCCTCCGATTCGCAGTGTCGTACACGCGGTCCGCACTCACCGTAGACGCCACCGAACAGGACGAACAAGACTTTGCCTCACCTCGCCGCGCCGCACCCCGCGACACGTCACGCACAGGTTCCATGCGCGTAACGCATCGGCCACCTCCCGCCGTGTAGGGTGACTGCATCGACGACACGTCTCGGTCGATCGCTTCCGATCGGGCGAGTACAGCGTGATTTCGGTCGAGCACCACCAACCGAGCCCTGTCCCGTGACCGTCCTACCCGCATACCGGGTACGGGTGTAGCGGCGGCAGCGTCGGGGTACCACAGCTGCGGCTCCGCCGCCCCGACCCGGCTCGCCGGCCCGAAAGGACATCATGCACAACGAAACCGAGTTCCAGACGCCGCTCTTCGTCGAGCCCACCACTCCCGGCGACGAGGGGAACACCGAGCCCGTCGCGACCTCGCAGCCGCCGAGCGGTCCGTACGACTACCACGGCATCTTCTCCGCCCGGGCCTGATCCGCGTCACTGCCGGCCCGGATTGCGGGATGACAAGCCCGCCAGACGATCCCGGCAGTCTCCCTGCCCTCGAGGCCCGTGCGACAGGGCCGCCGTCCGGAAGGCGTACAGTGGACGGCGGCCGGTGGGGAAGACCCGGCCACGCGAACGCCCCGGCCCCGCGCCGGGGCGTTCGTCATTCCGGACGCCGTTCGGTCGACGATTGGAATCGGCCGGGAACGGGAACGCAGTCCGAGGGTCGCCCACGACCCTTTCCCGACCGGAAGGACTTCCATCATGACCAAGGTGCTGTTCGTCGTCACCGGAGCCGATCACTGGACGCTGGCCGACGGGACGCGACACCCCACGGGGTTCTGGGCCGAGGAGCTGATCGAGCCGTACCGGGTGTTCACCAACGCCGGATTCGACATCACGTTCGCCACACCGGGTGGCCGCACCCCCGTCGTGGACGAAGCCAGTCTCGCGCCCGACGCCGCCGGAGGCGAGGAGCGCAGCGACGAACTGCGGCAGACCCTCGCCGACCTGAAGCCGGTCCTCGACTCCCCCACCGTGCTCGAGGACGTGCGCGCCGAGGACTACGACCTCGTGTTCGTCCCGGGTGGGCACGGCCCGATGGAGGATCTTGCCGTGTCCGAACCGTTCGGCCGGCTGCTCGGGAACTTCCTGGACGCCGACAAGCTCGTCTCCGTCGTATGCCACGCCCCCGCCGCACTGCTGCCGGCACGACGCGCGGACGGCGGCTGGCTCTTCGACGGGTACCGGATGACCGGCTTCACGAACGAGGAGGAGACGCAGGCCGGGCTGGCCGAGAAGGCGCCGTGGCTGCTCGAGGATCGCCTCCGTGAGAGCGGCGCCCGGTTCTCCGCGGGACCGGCGTGGCAACCGCACGTCGTGGTCGACCGCCGCCTCTACACCGGGCAGAACCCGGCGTCGTCGCGTGAGGTGGCGGAGCGGGTGGTCGAGGCGGCGAAGAACTGATCTCGCCCGAGCGGCGCCGCTTGTCGCCCTGACCGAGCCGGGGCGCGGGGTGTCATATTGCGGACATACCGGTCACCCGGTTTCATGTAGGGGTGCGCCGGCTGTGGAAGTGGAACAAGGAAGAGCCGTTCTTCGGGGACCCCGAAGAGCCCCGTGGCACGGCCGCGATCGTCGTGATGATCGCGGTCGTCGTCGCAGTGGGGACCGTGCTGTTGCTGACGGCGGGCGCGCCGCTGCCCTGACGCGTGGCCGGCACTGCCGTCAGGCAGCCGGCGCCCACAACGGCGGCTGCAGGTCGAACCATGGTCGTGCCCGCTCGAGTTCGGCCGCCAGGGACAGCAGCAAACCCTCACCGCCGAGAGGCGCCACGAACTGCACCCCGAGCGGCAGGCCCGTCGTCGTCCAGTACAGCGGCAACGAAATCGCCGGCCTTCCGGTCAGATTCGCCAACTGGGTGTAGGGCGTCCGACCGAGGTTCTCGTCCACGATGCGATCCATGACGCCCGCCCGGCGGAGGACCCCTCCCAGATGTGCCGCGAGGAGGGCGCGACCGGCGGCGCGGACGACGCGGGGGGTGGTCAACTCACCGATCCGCGCCGGCGGGAACGCAAGCGTCGGAGTCAGCAACAGGTCGTACGTCTCATGGAAGACCGCCAACCGGCGGGCGTATCCGTTCCACCGCTCGAGCGAGGCGAGGTACTCGGACGGCCGCACCGAGTCCCCGAGGGCGGCGAGAAGACGGGTGTCCATTTCGAATCCCTCGGGACCACACCCGGTGAGCCGACGGGCTCGCCGGATCTCGACGGCCACCCCCGCGAACCACATCGTCAGGAAATCCACTGCGAGGCCGCGTTCGTCGACTCCGGTGGCCGCGGGTTCCACGTGGTGCCCGAGTTCGCCGAGCAGGGTCGCCGCATCGGCGACGGCCGCGACGGCCGCCGGATCCACCGGCGTGCCGAGCGGCGATTCCGTCGCGAATCCGATGCGCAGCCTGCGGGGTTCTTCCGACGCCACAGAGGAATACGAATCCTCGGGCATGGCAATCAGATACGGACCCGCCGGGTCCGGACCGGCGAGCACGTCCAGCATCGCCGCCGTGTCCCGTACCGTGCGCGTCACCACCCCGTGGCTGACGGCTCCGTGCAGGAGCTCACCGAACGCGGGACCACTCGGAACCACACCGCGCCCCGGTTTCAGGCCGACCAGCCCGCAGCACGCCGCCGGGATGCGGATCGAACCGCCGCCGTCGTTC
>NZ_PCZU01000124.1:0-4971 GCF_002887785.1 Rhodococcus sp. ENV425 | reverse complement strand
CCGCGGCGGCCGAACCCCCGGAGGATCCGCCCGGGGTGTGCGCGGGATTCCACGGATTACGGGTGGGACCGTTGACCTCCGGCTCGGTGATGCCCTTCGCGCCGAACTCGGGGGTGTTGGTCTTCCCGAAGATCACCAGTCCCGCTCCGAGCCACCGGTCCACGACCAGCGCGTTGCGCTCGGCGGGCAGTGCGGCGAGGGCGCGGCTGCCACTTCCGGTGGGCGTCCCGGCGACGTCCTGCAACAGATCCTTGACCAGGAACGGCACCCCGGCGAACGGGCCGGTGAGTATCTCGCGCGCCCGGGCACGGGCGCGCTCGTCGAGCCGGTACACCACCGTGTTCAGAGTCGGCTCCACAGTGTCGAGTCGGCTCAGCGCCGCCTCGAGCAGCTCCCCCGCGTCGGCCTGCCCGCTCGCGACGAGCCCGGCAAGGCCCACGGCGTCGAACCGGCGGTACTCGGCGTAGTCCACGGCTCCGCCTCCTCGGGAACCCGGCTGTGTCTCCTCATTCTCCCGCCGGGGCCAGCGCGAGGGGAGCGCTTTCACGCGATGTTCGCGCGACCGGGTTCGACCGAATGCGCCCGATCGGGACGGGGGCCTGCAACGATTTTGGATATGAAGCACTTTCGGATAGTCAACGAAGACGGGTCCGTCGTCGACCAGCAGCCGTTCGAGACCGAGGACGAGGCCCTGGCGTGGGCGCACACGCATCCGCGGGCGGGAACCCCGGGATGGACCCTGGAGGAGCAGGTCGAGGCAGACTGGGAGAAGCGGGAGAACTCCGAGCGGACCTGACCGCAGCGGACCGGGCTGCTCGAGGGGTGGATTCAGCCCTCCTGACGCTTCGCCCACGTCAGCACGAGTCTCGGCTCTGCAGAATTGGACGAATCGAGTTCCAGCGTGGCGTCTTCCGGAGCGCCCGCGAGGAACGCGCGGACGATGCTCATCGTGACCGGGGTGCTGAGGGGCAGAACGGCACTTTCGGTTTCGTTCGACATACACCGAACGTATCGTTATCGCGGGTCCTCCGCTGGGTGAGACGAGCGGTCGTCCGCCTCCGTCAACGCTCGCCGGCAGTCACGAGCGTCCGAGAACAGAGCCCCGACAACGGTGAGCACCTGGCCGGTCCGCAAGTCCGTGCGAACAAGATGATCAGTGGGTGTCGGTCGGCTGTCGCGGACAGCAACAGGCCTTCGCTGCCGGGCGGCTGTTGAGCGCAGATGATTCGACGAATGCGCCGCGACCAGGGCCTTCGTCCGGGACGATGCCCACTGGAAGTACTTCCGGATCGTGCACACGGACGGCGCCGTCGTCGACGAGCAGCCGTTCGCGACCCAGGACGAGGCGGGCGCGTGGGCACGCACGCACCCGTGGACGCTTCCCGACCGCGGAATGGGCTGGGAGCAGGCGGGGCGCTCCTCATCCCTTGCAGGTGAAGGGAGCTACCCGATCGGCGGCCGACGACTGTGTACCGCGCATCCGGGGCTCAACCTGCGAGTCCACTGATTCCGAGAGAGGACCGACATCATGGACGAAACCACGCGGCCTTCGGAGGCCCTCAACACGTTCCTGAATGCACTTCCCGGAGTCAACACCTGGGCGATGCGCAAGGGGTATCTCGAGGCGGGCATCCGGGACAACGACGTCGTCGTGTGGTCGGGGATGCTGGACTCCAGGACGATCCTGCTCGGGGGAAGTTCCGACTCTCTCTACTTCTCGACGTTCGCGGACCTGACCGGCGGTCCACTGGTGGTCGAGAGTCCGCCGCTCACAATCATATTCATGAACGACATGTGGGCACGGTGGGTGACCGACTCCGGCATGGGCGGCCCGGACCGCGGTGCCGGCGGTTCGTCGAGGGAACCGGTCTCCCCATGAACACCGTCGATCCCAACGACAGTTCGTTCTACCAGTTCGCGAGTGACCTGGTGAGCGACCAGCCCGCCGAGGCACTCGATGCCGAGATTGCCGGCGAACTCGCCGCGATCGGGATCGTCAAGGGCAAGGCCTTCGAGCCGGACGCGCGGATGCGGGAGATCCTGACCGAGGCAGCCGCCGTGGGCAATGCGATCGCACGCACCCTCGCCTTCCGCCCGCGCACAGAAGACGGGGTCCACTACTACGGGGAGGCGTCGCAATGGGTCAACGGCCTGCTCGCGGGCGGTTACGACCTCATGACCCCGCCCGCGGAGGTTTCCGACACGGGAATCGGGCCGTACCCGTCCGACGGCGCACGGAAGCTGCATCTTCGCACCCAGTTCTTCTACCTCGCCTGGGGAATCAGTCCGGCGATGTGCATGCGGATCACGAACCTCGGTTCGCAGTACCTCGTCACGGCCGCGGACAATGAGGGCCGAACCCTCGACGGCGGCAGGCATTACACGGTGTCGCTTCCCCCTGGCATCCCGGCCGCCAGGTTCTGGTTCCCTGACCTCGTAGGACAACCAGACCCGGTCCATGCTCGACACACCGCAACGATTCTCGAAAGTCGGCAGCCAGGGCTACCCTCGCCGGGCTGCGACCGCCGATCCCGACGGGTCGATGACGGTGCACTTCGCGCCCGAACTCCCCGACGGCGTACCCGATGGCAACTGGATCCAGACGACGCCGGGCAGGGAATGGTGTGTGTGCCTGCGTCTCTACAGCCCGCTGCAACCGTTCTTCGACAAGTCCTGGCGCCCCGGGGAGCTCGACGAAGTGGAGATCTGAAGGGATCACCGCCGTCGATGCTGGGCACCTCGTGCTGTTCACCCGACGACGCACCCGGTGGTGCGGGTCATTTGCTACGGCCGCGAATTGGTCGCCGAATTGTATAGATCGAGTGCCCCCAGTCGGACTCGAACCGACACTGCGCGGATTTTAAGTCCGCTGCCTCTGCCAATTGGGCTATGGGGGCGCAAGAAGAGGGTAGTGCGTGGTGTCCTTCCGGACCCGGGCAGGTCCGGAAGGACACCACGGCGACCTACGCGATCGACAGCGCGATCCCGTCGAGGATGTCGTGCTCGCTGACGACGAGCTCGCCGATACCCGCCCGACGGCCGAGTTCGTCGGCCAGCACGGTCGTGACGATCGCCCCGCCGCCGATGACGTCGACCCGTCCGGGGTGCATCGGGCCGAGCGCCGCGCGCTCGTCGTGCGTGGCGGCGAGCAGGCCGTCGCACACCTCGCGCAGCCGGTCGAAACCGACGGTGGACAGGTGCACGCGCTCGGGGTCGTACTCCGCGAGGCCGTTCGCGAGGGCCGCGATCGTGGTCATGGTGCCGGCGACGCCGACCCAGGTACGGGCCTGCTCGACCGGCACGTGTGCGAGCGCCTCAGCGATCTTCTCCCTCGTGAACTCGCGGGCCGCCGCGATCTGTTCGGCCGTGGGCGGGTCGTCGTGCAGGCACCGCTCGGTGAGCCGCACGCAGCCGATGTCGGTGGAGTAGGCGGCATGGACACCGTCGGCGTCGCCGAGCACCACCTCGGTGGAGCCGCCGCCGAGGTCCACGACGACGAACGGCCCCCGGGTGGGGTCGAGTTCGCCGACGGCGCCGGTGAAGGACAGCCGCGCCTCCTCGTCGCCGGTGATGACCTCGGCCTCGGCACCGGGGATCACCGCACCGAGGACCTCGCGGGTCATCGCGAAGAAGTCGTCCCGGTTGGCGGCGTCGCGGGTGGCGGAGGTCGCGACCATCCGCACCGCCTGCGCACCGGTCTCCCGGATGAGGCCGGCGTATTCGACGAGGGCGACGCGGGTGCGTTCGATCGCCTCGGGGGCGAGCCGGCCGGTGGCGTCGACGCCCTGCCCGAGCCGGACGATGCGCATCAGCCGCGTCACGTCGGTGAGCCGGCCGTCGTCGCCCAGGTCGGCGATGAGCAGGCGGATGGAGTTGGTGCCGCAGTCGATCGCCGCGACGCGGCGGGCGCCGACGGCGGTCACTCGGTCTCTCCGCGCAGCTCGGCGTAGGTCGGCCAGTCGGCGGGGACGGCGGTGCCACGCAGGCCGGCGTCGGCGGCGAGGGCGACGGCCTCGTCGCCGAACGGGTTCACGCCCGGCCCCTTGGCGAGGGAGTGCGCGATCAGCACGTGCAGGCACTTGACGCGGTCGGGCATGCCGCCGCCGCTGAAGTCGGTGCCGAGCGAGTCGAGGGCGTCGCGTTCGGCGAGGTAGGACTCGTGGGCCCGCCGGTACGCGGCCGCGAGGTCGGGGTCGGCGGCGAGCCGCTCGGTCATCTCCTTCATGACCCCGCCGGATTCCTGCCGGCTGGCCTCGGCGGTGAGCCGCGGATCGGTGAGGTAGAACAGCGTCGGGAACGGTGTGCCGTCGGGCAGTTTCGGCGCGGTCTTCACGACGCCGGGGGCTCCGTCCGGGCAGCGGTAGGCGATGGCGAGGACGCCACGCGGGGCCCGCCCGAGCTGGGCGGCGACGGCGTCGAGGTCTTCCTGTGCGACGGGATCGGTCACCCGGTCGGTTCTCCTGGTTCTGGGGGCGCCACCGGCATCTGCCGCGGCACCGGGGCGGGTTCGGGTTCTGGCGCGGGAACGGACACCGACTGCCACAGGTCGCTGTACCAGGCGCCGGTGGAGGGCAGTTCCTCGGTCTGCTCGGTGACCGGTTCCTGGTAGTCGCCGGGCAGCTGCACCTGGTAGGGAGTCTCGCCGGGCATGACGAACCGTAGCCGTTCGCGGGCCTGGGCGCGGATCCACGCCGGGTCCTCGATCTGCGCCTTCTGTTCGCGGAGCGCCGCTATCTCCTGCTCGAGCTGTGCCCGTTCCGCGGCGACCCGCTCGGCCTCGGAGCGCTGGCTGACGTACGTGCGCAACGGAACCGCGAGGGTCAGGGCGAGGCCGCACACCACGAGGGCGAGGACGACGGCACGGCCGGTGGACAGGCCGAGGAAGGTGCGCTCGGCACGGGCGGGCCGGGACTCGCGCGGCGTTCCGACGCGGGTGGGCCGGGCCCGCCCCGATGCGCCCCCGGTGCGGGC
>NZ_PCZU01000123.1:22295-52330 GCF_002887785.1 Rhodococcus sp. ENV425 | reverse complement strand
GTCGGAACGCCGCAGGTTAAACGTCAAGCTCAGAAGTTGATGCCGTCGGCGACGGGCGCAGCGAACGGCGCAGGGGCCGGACGGTCCGCACGGTCGTGCGTCGGTTCGGCCGGTCGCAGCTCGAGGTCGGGCACCTGCGGAATGTCGACCGGTGCTGCGGGGTGACCGTCCGACGGCATGGTCCGCAGATCCTCCGCGGCGATTCCCTCCGTGTACTGGGTGGTGACCGCGACAAGCCCGCAGCCGGCGGGGGTACGGGTCGACACCGTCTCCGCGACGGTGGTGAGGCCCCGCATCGCCGCGGTATCGGTGAAGACGGCAGGGTCGAAGAACCCCTCGGCCGCGGGTTGTCCGACGCCGGCCAGGAACTCGTCGATGCCGTAGCGACGCACGGCCCCGTCGGCGCGATGTTCGATGGTGGCGAGCAGCTCGCGTGCCAAGTCGCCACGCGACCCGGACAGCTCGCCGAGTGCCCGCTCCCACATCAGTGCCGCACCGCTCGCCTGACGTTCGCCACGGTGGAATCGGAGGGACCACTCGTCGAGTGGAGAGCCGGACCCGGCTCCAGCCTTCGCGGCGAGCAGGGTGGGGTCGCGATCGATGTCGAGTCCTGCGGCACCGAGTGAGGAACCTGCGGAACCCACGACAGAGTCCCACGCTTCGGTCAGCCACCCGACACCGAACATGTCCTGCCGCAGCGCGTCGGCGACTCGCTCGACCTGGGCGGGTTCGGGGCTACCGATGCCGACGGCGCTGTGTCGGGGCATCCCCCATTCGATGCTGCGGCCGACTGCATGGGTGTGGTCGGTGACGCCGAGCGGCTTCGCCAGGAACGCTCCGAGTGCGCGATTCCACGACAGGAACTGCCGATACGCGGCAGTGAGGTTCTCGATCTCTCGGAGGGCGGACCTGAGATTCCTCCGGTCTGCTGCGGCCGCCGCCGACGCCGCCTCGCGTTCGACGAGAAGCTGCTCGAGGTACTGCTGCGTGCGTTGGCAGATCCAGGCAACGACGCCCGCCCAGACGAGCACGCACACTGCGATGACGGGCCCGCCGGTCCACCACGAGATCAGCTCCTGCCAGGCCAGCACGCCCGCGACGATCGCGGCGGCGAGGAAACCGAGCGTGGCGATGCGCACCTGGCGGAACATGCGCGCCTGCTGATCGGCGCTCGCTTCGGCCAGATCGCGGGGCGCTTCGGCGGCGTTGAGTCGCTCGAGCAACATGCCTGCCTCGGTGATACCGGCCGACAACCCGTCGGCGAGGATCGATCCGAAGGTGACCGCGAAGCTTCGGCGGATGCGGCCCACCCAGCCCGCCAGCGCGGCGCTCGTTCTCCGCGCGTCGAGCCCGATCGTCGGATCCTGTTCCAGCTCCCGCAGCCTTGCCTGGAAGTCCCTGATGCCGAGGAGGTCCGGGGCTTCGGCGGCGTGGACGTTCAGCGTCGCCGAGACGACGCCGGGGATGTCGGTGAACTCGTCGTCCGGTCCCGGCACAATGTCCGACGCCGAACGCAACACGGCTCGGTGGGCGCCGACCTGGATGGTCGGCAGACCCGGTGACCGTTCGGCGGCGTCGGCGAGCGTGAGGGCGGCGCGAGCATAGTCCCGCCACAGCGAGGAGAGGTCGGGCGCCGCGGACTGTGGCGTGTTCGTCGCTCCGTCGAGAGCTGCGCCGATCTGCCGTGACGCCGCCTCGTACTCGGACCATCCGACCCTGCGGCCGTCCGCGTCGACACCGCGGACCACCACACGCCTGGCGCCCTGCGCCGACCCGAACAGCGTGGACTGTGCCGCCGAAGCGACCGCGGCCGAGGCGCGGTGACCGACCCGGGCGGCCCACTGCGCCGGGGCGTTGCGCAGTACTGCAACGAGGAACGAGAAGAACATCGTCAGGGCGTCGGTGAATTTCACCAGGCGCGGAGCGTCGGCCGGGGGTGCGCTTACGCGCTCGCCCTGGAGCAGGTGCCGGTGCTTGACCCACAGCGCCTGGGCCATCGTTCGCGTGGCAGCCGGGACGTCGTCGGCGTACACGACGGCGGTGCCGGCGTCGCGGGGCAACGGCAGCTGCCCGCCGAAGTCGAGCAGGTGCGTGCGCAGCTCGTGCTCGGCATGCGAGGTGTCGAGTCGGCGGTAGAACGACCGCACCACCCGCAGCGTGCTTCCCGGCAGGACCGGCTGCTCGTCGAACGGGGCATGCTCCGCATCCGTCCACAGACCCACGATTCCGGCGATCACCGGGGCTGCGTGGCGGCCGACATCGACCGGATCGGTGGTTTCGGTGAGGGACTCGTGGCCCATTCCCGGACCCCGCGAATCCTCCGGTGCGACAAGCAGGTTGTGCCAACCGGCGAGCGCGACCGCGACGGAGTCGGAAGGGGTGTCGCCGGGACGACGCAGCACCGTCCGCAGTCGAACGAGGCGGGCTCCGCCCGAGTTCGACGACAGGAGGTCGGCGAGCGCCCTTTCCGACTCGACCCGAACGGGATCGGTGCCGCGTGCTCCCGGCACGATCACGCACAGTCGCACCACATCGACGCGACGCGACGCGAGCACATCCTGCAGCACCACCGTTGTGTCCGCACCACAGGCGGTTTCGACGGCTGGGATGCGGGCACCACCCGGCGTGACGCCGGCGTCGTCGACCCACACGAACGGTGCGACCAAGCCCGCCGTGGACAGGTCGCGGAGGACGTCACGCACCCCGAGCGCCGGCCCGGTGGAGGCAAGGAACACCGTGAGAACGCTCTTCACCGAATCGGCCATGTCAGAACTGACCCGCGTCGGGAATCACGAACGCGTGCGATGCCGACGTTGTGGACGCCGCCGGCTCGTGCACCGGCCGGTCCGGCTGCTCGGCGCGGTGCCTGCACTCCTCGATCAGATTCAGCAGCTCACCGGTCGCCCAGTACACGTCCGGCGCGATGTCCCGGAATATCGGAGTATGCGACGCAGTGACACGATCGGTGATCGCCGAGAAGGTTCCCCCACCGGGTGCCGCGTCCTCCCCTGCTGCCATGTAGTGCAGCCCGGTGAACTCCCGCACCCGGCCGAGCCATGTCGCGGCGTTCTCGGCGCGAGCGTCGATCGAGACGTCCGGGCCGGTGTCGGTGACCTGGGACTGCCATCCCGTGCCGGTCTCGCCGGTCCGCAGCCACTGCGTGAGGATCGACTTGGCGGACACCTCGAGAATGCCGCCGGCCGGCTTCTCCGGGGAGGCATCGTAGATCGCGCGCAGCGTCCGGTAGGGAAGCATCGACTGCATGACCGGCGACTCGTGCGACCGCGCCATCGCCAGCAGGACCGATTCGAGCACCGCGGGCAGCCAGTCGTTGTGGGCGAGGAACCGTGACGGCGGGGTCAGCAAAGGATGCGGAAAGTCGACCCACGCCGCGGAGGTGGCATCCCACACCCGCACCGGCTCGTCGTACGGTTCCGCAGGAAGGCGCAGGCGGCCGACCACGAGGCCGAGGAACCAGCCGGCGGTCAGCGCTCGCCGCTCGCTGTGGTGCATCGGCAGCGAGGCGGCCAACGGCCGGGAGCGACGCCACTGCCAGAACGACTCCTGCTGCGTCGGAGTCGAATCCGCCCACTGCTTGGCCGCGGGGGTGAGCACGGAGTCATAAGCGAGCGGCGAGTAGTTCGGGTAGGAGCCGAAGATGTCGATGCGCGTCAACCGGTCTTCCTCGGTCAGCAGGCGCACGAACTCCGATCGGGTCTCGTGGTCGATCATCGGGTTCTTCTGCAGTACCTGCTCAAGGGAATCCGCGACGGGCAGGTTGAGGAACGGCACCGAGGTGAACTTGTACCGGTACTCGACCTGCTGCCCCGGATGCAGCGCCTCGAGCGCCTGCTGATTGACGCTGGCGAGTGGTCGCGCCAGCGACAGCGCTTCGGCGAACTTCGCCTGCAGTCGCTCACGCCGCTCCTCGAGCGCGTACTCGGGAACGGTCGGATCCTCGATGTACTCCCGCAGCGACACGCGACAGAAGCGGTCGAAGGACTCCCCGGTGCGGCCGACGAACTGCCGAGCGCGCGCGAGCAGTTCCGCAGGTCGAAGGTGCAGGTCATACCGTGCGGCCGAGGGAATGAGCGCTTCGCGGGTTCCCGGATCGTACGGGAATGCGCGGGTCCGCCACGCCGATGTGCGCTCGAGGACGGGATGCTCCTCCCCCGGCGACTTGCTGCCGTCGATCGTCTGCCACAGACCGGTGACGACCCCGACAACGGCCCGTTTGACCGACTCCTCGAACGGCGGCGTGCCGAGACCGCTGGACGCGACCGCGAGCGGCAGGTCGCTGCGGTACTGCACCATGAAGTCGGCCGACGGGGTGAGCATCACCTCGTTGTTCGCTTCCGCGAACCGCTTGGGTACCCGATCGGCCTTGTCCGCGGGCCACGCACCGTACTGGTCGGTGGACAGGCGCGCCAGGCCGACGTCGCTCGCCGGCTTGCTGCGTGCCCGCCGCATCGACGTCTGCGCGTCGTTCAGCGCCTCGAGCAGGGGCTGCAGAATCTCCGGTACGAGCGCGGCCGCGACCTCGGCCACCTTCCCGGACAGCGAGGCGTACAACTGGCGGTAGACGTTCTGGCTGCAGCTCGCGAGCACACGGTCGACGATGTCGGCGTCGCTCTCGATGGTTCCCTTGAGTGCGGACAGCGCCTGAGCGGTGTCGGCCGACTGCGCAGTGATGTCGGTCGGCGCCTGTTTCGCGAGGTCCTCCGCCCCGACCCGCACCTGGTCTTTGATGTGGCTGGTCAGCCGGTTCACGAGCGCGGTGGCGTACGGCAGGCCGAGGTCGGCGATCGCCTTCGCCACCGTGCGCTCGATGTTGTCGGCGAGAGTGCGGTGCCACTGGTACGCATGGACAAGCGCGTGCACTTCGGCGGACGCCGTGAGCGCCTGACGACGGGCACCGAGCACCCGCTGGATCTCGGGGACCCACTGGCTCGCGTTCAGACCGCTGCCGGACGGAAGGTAGCCACGCAGTTCGGACTCGGTGACCTGACGGGCCATCCGCAGGCCGTCGCCCTGGGGCAGCACCACACCGGTCAGCCACGCACTGATGCCGACCTGCGCGCCCCGCGGATCCGCTTGAACGACAGGCAAACCCATCGTGGTGAGCAGGGCCTGCCACTGGCTATCGAGGATGGAGTTGACCTGATCGTCGTCGGACGCGGCATTGCCGGGGTTGCGGTGCCCGTCGAGGAGCCGGTCCACGGTGCTACGGGCAAGCCGCTGCGCCGAGTATTCGGCGTATCGGTCGCGGCCCATGCTCAAGCTCGAGAACCCGTATGTGCCCCACGGCAGGTTGTCCCACTGTCCGCCCCAGCCGATGTTGTCGCGCTGGCCGGACAGGCCCGCACCGTTGGTGAGGTCGTACTGCACGAACTGGCGCGTCGCAGCGCCGCTCATCATCATGCCCGCCAGGCCACGAGCGAGGCCGCGGTAGATCGCCTTCTGTGAACCGTCGCCGAACGGCGCGCCCTCGACGCCGACACGGCGGCCCACAGGGAACACCCGGGCGAACGGCACCTTCTCGCCGGCGCCGTTCTGCTGGCCGAGCGCGCGCAGGATCTCGACATCGTGCTCGCGCGCGGAGCCGAGCTGGCTCGCGACGATCTCGCCGAGCATCGCGAGGGCGTTGGCGCGCACGCCGGTGGTGGCGCTGCGGCCGAGGCCGTCGAAGATGTCGGGGGCGACCATGAACACACCCATCAGCCGCGGATCGAGCTTGGGGATCAGCGTCAGCAGGCGGCACACATCCAAGGCCATCGATGCGCCGGCGCCACCGGCCATCGACGAGACGACCAGGACGATCGGGGACTCCTCCTGCTCGAAGCTGCCCCCGCCGGGGACGTTCAGCGCGCCCATCTCGGTGGCGGTCTGCACGGTGAACAGCTGGTCCCAGGCGTACTGCAGGGTCTCGCGAATTCCGCCGGCCTTGCTCAGCGTGATCATGCGGCCGAGGGCGCGGTACTGGCCGGCGCCGGACCCGATGGGCACCGTGACAGCGGAGGGATCCCGCGGGGCCCAGGTGGCGGTCTCGTCGAGGCTGCCGCGGGCGGAGAGCTGGTTGCTCAGCGCGTTGTCGAGCACCCCGTACGAGTCGCCCTGGGGGCCGCTGCCGAAGTAGTAGCCGCCCTGGTCGCGAACATTGCCGAGCCCGTCCGGCCCCGCCTCCGGCGCAGTGGGCACATCGATGCTCACGAACTGCCACCCACCCGGGATCCGGTCCACTCCCGCCGCGGCGAGATCGGACCGGAGCTGGTCCATCATGTACGCGAGCGTGACGGCACCCGAACCACCGCATCCGACTACGAGAAACCGCCTCATACCGGTCCTTCCACATCGAGAGAGAGCAAAGCTGGATTCCGACCGTCAAGCGCCGGGCGGACGGAACGGGTCGAAAGGCTGAGCGGCCGGCGCGGCGGACGAGCTCGAACCGCTGTGCGGCGCGGCACCGAATCCAGAACTGCCGCCGAACGCCGGTGGCGCACCGAATGTCGGTGCGGGCGGAGCGGTGGGTGCGCCGAACGGATCGAAGGACGACTGCGGTGCGGGTCGCCCGTCAGGCGCACCGGTGCCCGGCGTCGCCGTGTCGTCGGATCCGACACGCTCACGCAGTCTCGCGAAGGCGCCCGGTGCGCGCCGGTTCAGATCCTCGATCAACCGGACCGGGTTCGAACCTGCGCCGACGAGCAGGAGCACCGACGCGTGGTCGGCGGGTCCGGCCGGATCGTGGAGGATCACCCAGTTGTTGTGCACCGCCAGCGGCAGCCTGGCCTCACCTGTGCGCGGGTCATGGTCGGGCTTCGCACCGGAGGAGCCGAGCAGGCCACCGGCCTTGACACGGACGTACCCCGTGCCGACCGGGGAGAGCCCGGTCTTCGCCTCGAGCTTGACGCCGTCTGCCGTCAGCAGTCGCGCAGGCTTGTCCAGGTTCCGAACGATTTCGGTGAGGTCACCGTCGCGCAGCGTGAAGGGTACTCCGTCCCGCAGAACGGCGCCGTCGGCGATCGTCACGGAGAAGCGCTGGGCCTTCAGGGTTTCGGCAGGAATGCGCGAGGCTCGCCACTTGAGCACATACAGCAGAGCCAGCGGGATCGCGATGCCCAGGAACAGCGTGAGAAGGAAGGCCAGCAGGAACCGGCCACTGTCGAGCGGTTTCTGCAGCTCGGCGGTGAACGGCACATCGACCGGCATCGCGCGGTCGAGCTCCCCGGCGGGGGCCATCATCATCCGCACGGAACCGTTGAGGGAGCCGTTGCCGGCCTCGGGCACGTCGAGTTCGACCGTCAGTGCGCCCTGTGCGCCCTCCTCGACGGCCAGGCACCGCTCCGCCGAAGTCGCTGCGGGGTTCACCAAGGCCACGTCACCGACGCCGTCCGGCACGGCATCGATGCGGATCGGTTCCGCCGAATCGAGCCACACGCAGCCGGGCCCGCCGACCGGGATCTCCACCGGGAACCGACCGGATCCCTCGACAGTGCCGAAGTCGATCCGGTTCGGCAGCGTTGGATAGCCGACCGGGGGCGCCACCGTCAGCGGCACGTCGACGTATTGGGGCGCCAGTTGAGTACCGGGCGCGATGACCGTCCCCGAAGCCGTCCGGGCGTCGGCGGTGGTCACCTCGAGAGCGAGGCGCAGCGTCGCCTCACCCGGTGGCACCGACGTGAGATCCAGCTCGATCGGCTCGTCGATCCCGTTCTTCGGGATCCTCGACGCCAGCTCGTGCGCAACCCGAGCCGAGTCGACGAGCGACACCGACAAGTACGCGCTTCCGAGCAGGTCGGAGGGGTCGATCTCCCGACGGTCGGAGTCGACGATGCCGAGCTGTATCGCAGATGTCTTCTCGCCGCTGTGGATGGCGGTCACATCCTGTCCGAGCCACGCCGGGAACAGGTTGCCCGAGATATGGATGTTGGACTTGGAGCGCGCCGCGGGATCGGAGCCATCGGGGTCGACGAACACGAGAGCCCACATGCCCTGCCATTGCCCCGGGTTCGCCGACGCCGGCTGGCGCATCGTGAACGACACCGACCGCGCCGACAACCAGCGGTAGTCGACGCCGACTCCGTCGACGTTCAGGCTGCGCGGGGCGTTGTCGCGCGGCATCGCAAGTTCGGCCCCGTCGGGCGACACCAGTGTGGGTACGAGCCCGTCCGCGTCCGCGAAGCCCAGGACTGTCACCGAACCGATGGAGTTGTCGAGGACGAAGCGGTGCTGCGCTTCCTCGCACACCTGACCCACACATACGCCCGTCTCGTTCTCGAGCGGCGCTTGGCCCGGACTGCTGAACGCGTCGAACGCGAAGAGCAGGTCGTCGATGTTCTGGGCGAGGTAGAAGTCGCCGGGTCGGGGCGAGGTCCGGTTCCCGCACGCCTGCCCGGCGGCGGGTTCTCCGGTGGCGATGGACCGCATCAGATCGAAGTCCCCGGCCTGCGCTGTACCGGCCGCGAGCCCCACCGCGAAGGTGACGATTCCCGACGACCGCAACTGGTCCGCGATACCTGCGGGCCGGCAGATCGACTCGCGGGCGGCCGCAATGATCTGCTGAACGCCTGCGTCCGTGCCGAGCGATACTCCTGGGGCGTACGGCTTCTCCGCGTCCCGCGTCGTGAAGTCGAGCTTGCCGTCGGAGAACCAGGCGACGGCCTGGCATCTGTTCGCGGCTGTGGACGAGCGGTCGGCGAGAGCGCCGCGGGCACCGTCGAGAGCGGCCCAGTAGTCGGTGTCGACACCGTTCGTCCGGGATCGGAACCTGTCGACCTCGTCCTGCAAGGCAGGCAGGGACCCACCGTCGAGGCGGGTCCACGGCGCGTGCACGGTGAAGTCATCGGAGAAGCCGGCGACCGAAACGTCGAGCGCGACCCCGGCGGAGCCGCCGAAGGAGCTGAGCTGTTCGAGCAGGTAGTTGGCCGCGGAGACCCGCGCCGCCTCGGGGTCCGAGACCTGCAGACTGCCGGATTCGTCGATCATCAACAGCAGATCGCCCTCGCGCTGGGAGGCGAGACACCCGCCGAAGTCCCCCACCGCCGACTGCTGCGGCGCAGCCGACGCGGCCGGTGCCGCCACCACCAGAGAGCCGAGCAGCACTGCCGCGAGCGCAGCCACCTTCTTCACAGTCGACCCGCCCATTCCGCGATCTGCCATGCTCCGACCGCGATGCCCACGAATCCGAGCACAACGACGGTCCAATACGTCCCCTGCACAGCCTTCGAGCCCGCGTAGACCGGCCGCGCCCGCTGCTGCATGTCGGCGACCGTGTGCTGGGCAAGCAGGTAGAACGCGGCAGGACCGGCCAGCAGCCACCCGATGAAGGCGAACACTGTGGAGCCACCCGACAGGGTGAGTGCGACGGCGGTGAGCCCCAGCAGCGCTACCACGCCGCCGCCGATCAGCCATGCGCGCGGCGGCCTACCTTGCGAAATGGCCGTCACGACCGGCCGCTGCTCGACAGCGAACGCGTCGGCAGGCGCCCCGCCGAACCCGGGCGTCGACCCGCCGGGCCCCGCGAACGGGGCGGCCACGCTTCCGAACGGCTCGGGGGGTGGCCATGGCGACTGGGATCCACCCGACCACGGATTGTCTGCGTCGTCCCGCGAGCTCGAGTACTCGCTGAAGTCGAACGGGTTGGTCGAGGAAGACACGTGCTTCTTTCAGGGTCGGGCAGGGCGGGCCCGAAGCGAGCTTCCCCTGGTAGTCGTCAACAACTTCAAACTTCAATCGCTGGCGATGAGCGATTGTTACACCTTCCGAATTGGAACTTTTGCGGCCCTACCGGGTTACAGATACTCGCGCGGTCGCGAACCCTCTGCCGCACTCGCAGACCTGGGTGCTACAACTTGTTCTGCCTGGAGCCGTGAGGAGATGCATGACCGTCGACGATGAGCAGTTCAAGTACAGCGGTCTGCGCTTCACTCGGTTACGGTTTGACTCCCAGGTCTCGGCGGGCAATCCACGACGTGGCGTATATGTCCTCACATTCGCCGACGGATATCGATACGTCGGTCAAACGATCGATATCGTCGCGCGTCTCGCTGCGCACCGTCGCCGATGGTTCGATATCACCGACGTGGCGTTCAGCCCTGTGCCAAAGGCGAAGCAGCTCGATCCGATCGAACGGCATTTGATCAAGTCCGTGGGACGAACCCACAGCCTGCGCAATATCGCTCTGACCTCGACCCCGTTCCCTAGTCCCACCCTCAGCGCCCTCGTCGATCCGCGAGAGCTCACCGATTGGTTCGCTGTACCTGTGGACGAGTCCATGTTCGATCGCGTCGAAGATTCCGCCATGCGGGCATCGAGCCTTCACAAGTACCGAGAACTTGCGAGTCATCCGGAATTCCCCGAGGTCGCCAGGCTACTGGCTATGTTCGTGGAGTCGTGCCTTCCCGCACCTCGCCGAACCGAGCGTCGAGTTTGGGCGTTGAGCTCGATGCCTTCGACCGGCAGGACGGCATCGTCACGCCGATTGACGACACTTTCGGTCGGCCCCATCGAAGCACTCGTCATTTCCGACAATGGGCGCGCCAACGCCGATGTTGTGCGCGGGTTCCTCAACGTGGCACCGCCCGTGGGGAAGGCCCGGATGACGTTCGCCGGGCTCGTTCTCCGGCGTGGAATCAGCTCGCGCCGAGAATACGGCTACACCTCCATCGGACCCGTCAGACGAGTTTCCTTCGATTCGCTTTCTGGTCTCGAGAAACTGCTGTCCGATCCGGTTGTGGTTCAGCAAGCTCGAAATCTGATCGTCAACTTGATGTTCAAGGGCAGCACGGTGTACGGGAGATACCACGACTTCAACCTTGCGGACCACATCGTGAAATAGTCCTACCCAGGTCCGAATTCGGCGGTTCCCTGGACGGATGGCCGGAACCGGACCACCGCCCGGTTGCACGACTCGGCCGGTCCGCTATCGAAAATTCTGGTCCGACCGTCGGCAGGACTATTTCGCCGATGCGGACGGGGGCTGGGTGCCAGCCGAATCGCACGTAGGGGCGAACAGAAGAGCGACGTCCGTTCGACAGTCAATTGCCTTCCTCGACGTCCACGCCGTACAGCGCGACGAGCCCGCCGAGGTCGTCGTCGTACCCCTGCCCCACCGCGCGCAGCCGCCACTTCCCCGCCCGCCGATAGATCTCGGTGAGCACCATGGTCCGTTCGGTAGTCCCGGCGTCGAGTACGAACGTCGCCGCCGTGCCGTCCTCACCGTCGACGCTTACGGACACAGCCCCCAGTTCGCCGAAGGTGCGCTCGCCGTCGATGGCCGCGGCGATCGCGATGCGCGCGCATTCGTCGGGCAGCGCGGCGAGATCGAGCCGCACGCTCTGTTCGCTACTGCCGTCGATCGACAACTCGACCGCGCCGTCCTCGGCGGATGGGTTGTTGTAGAAGACGAAGTCGTCGTCGCTGTCGACCTTTTCATCCTCCCCCAGCAGGAAGGCGACGACGTCGACGTCGAAGTCGTCCGTCTCGGCGCGCCACGCGACGTTGACCGTCCACGACGTCTTCCGCGCCGGCAGGTCGATGACCTCGCCTCGGGCGAGCGCCGGCGCGGAGAGGCGGGACTCGATGCGCATGTGCGGCGGCACGACGCCCTTCTCCACCGCGGCGCTGATGTCCGTCATGGTCAGGACGGGGAGCTCGCGCGCGGTGATGCGCGGCATGCGCCGGTCGCTGTCGCCGCCTTCCAGCATCAGCACGTCCGTGACCGCCGCGGTGAGGTTGAGCGACGGGCGTGCACCGAGCTGGACGAGACGCGAGCGCATGAGCACGGCGTCGAGGTGGGTGCCGCCGAGGAGCAGCACCCGCCGGCCCTGCCACAGCTTCGGCTTCTGTCCCGTGAGCATCCGCTCGGGCAGGCTCGGTACATCGGCGAGGGGCTCCGCAGGCGCCGCCTGCGGAGGAGGTTCGATCACGGGCTCAGCAGCGGGCGCGGCCACCTCGACCACCGGACGCATCTTCGGTTCGCCTGGAATCACCCGGGTGAGCATCTCTTCGAGTTGCTGCTCGGTGACGACGGGAATGCCCTCGGCCATCGCCTTGCGGATCTTGCCCGTCTGCACGCCGGGGTCGTTACACACGACCACGCTCGTCTGGCGACTGACGGAGTTCATCACGTCGAGGCCGGCGTCGGCCATCCGGCCGGCGAGCGGGACCCGCGGCGTCACCGTCTGCCCCGTGACGACCACCTTCATCCCCTGCACCAGGCCGACGTCCAGCGACAGGCGTCCCGGGTTCTTCCACTCGCACGGCACGCGCGGCACGGAGTCCGGGTAGGCGGGCCTGCGGCTGAGGCAGTCGACCACCGGCAGCGGGAGCTGCAGGCTCTCGGCGAGCAGGGCGCTGCGTACGAAGACCTCGCTGAGGACGCGGGCGTCGTCGTAGGCGTCGTGCTCGAGCAACTGCTGGACCTGCCAGTGGGCGGCCAGGGTGGAGAGTTTGTGATCGGGCACGTCGAGTTCGAGCCGCCTCGACAGGGCGAGAGTGCACAGCCGGTGTCTGGCCGGGATCTCGGTTCCGGCGCGCCGGAACTCGGCGTCGAGGA
Source organism: Rhodococcus sp. ENV425 (assembly GCF_002887785.1). Lineage (NCBI taxonomy): Bacteria > Bacillati > Actinomycetota > Actinomycetes > Mycobacteriales > Nocardiaceae > Rhodococcus > Rhodococcus sp. ENV425. Next base: position 39,777 of record NZ_PCZU01000123.1, on the reverse strand, counting down.
ATCCGTAGTCGAAGGCCGCGTTGTGGGCGACGATGGTCCCGCCGTCCAGCACCTCGGCGAGTTCGCCGGCGATCTGCTCGAAGCGCGGGGCACCGGCGAGCCGTTCGCGCGTCAACCGGTGCACGTGGACCGGGCCGGGGTCGCAACCCGGGTCGACGAGCGTCGAGTACTCCTGCTCGACGCTGCCGTCCTCCCGCAACACCAGCGCGGCGACGCTGAGCACCCGATGCGCGTAGGCGCGCAGGCCGGAGGTCTCGACGTCGACGACCACCCAGCGATGACCCTTCGGCAGCGTCCGCGAACCCGACGCGTGCGACAACGTGTCGATCACCTGCACCTGCTTTACCTCCGACTGTTCTCCGGCCGGTCCCACCGGCACTCGAACATAGTGACTGATGCTCACGACACCGCCGACCGCGCCACGCCGAACGCGCCTGCCTCCGACCCGTGCCGGGCAGTACCGTTCCAGCTATGGCACAGCCACTCGAAGGCAAGATCGCCCTGGTCGCCGGCGCCACCCGCGGCGCCGGCCGCGGGACCGCAATCGCCCTCGGCGAGGCCGGCGCGACGGTCTACTGCACCGGCCGCACCACCCGCGAGCGCCGCTCGGAGTACGACCGGCCGGAGACCATCGAGGAGACCGCCGAGCTGGTGACGGCCGCGGACGGGGTCGGTATTCCCGTCGCCGTCGACCACCTCGATCCCGAGCAGGTGCGACGGCTCGTGCAGCGCATCGACGACGAGCAGGGCCGCCTCGACATCCTCGTCAACGACATCTGGGGCGGCGAGAAGCTCATCGAGTGGGACACCCCGCTGTGGGAGCACGACCTCGCCGGCGGGCTGCGGATGGTGCATCTCTCGGTCGACACGCACCTGATCACCAGCCACTTCGCGCTGCCGCTGCTGATCCGGAACCCGGGCGGGCTCGTCGTCGAGATGACCGACGGCACAGCCGAGTACAACGCGAAGAACTTTCGGCTTTCGGTGTTCTACGACCTGGTCAAGTCCGCGATGCTCCGGCTTGCGTTCTCCCAGGCGAAGGAGCTGGCGCCGCACGGGTGCACGGCCGTCGCGCTGACGCCCGGATGGATGCGGTCGGAGATGATGCTCGAACACTTCGGGGTCACGGAGGAGAACTGGCGGGAGGCCACCGTGCCGCACTTCGTCGCGATTTCCGAGTCGCCGCGGTTCGTCGGGCGGGCGGTCGCGGCACTCGCAGCGGATCCGGACGTGCATCGCCGCAACGGCGGGTCGTTCTCGTCGGGCGGTCTGGCGCGCGAGTACGGCTTCACCGACGTCGACGGGTCGCAGCCCGACTGCTGGCGGTACATGGTGGAGGTTCAAGATCGCGGTCTGCCCGCGGATGCGACCGGATATCGGTGAGCGCGACACGCCGGGACTACGACTGCCCCTCGCCCACAACGTATTCCATGCCAGGACGCAGATTTGATTGACGCGCCCGCAGCACGGTGCCACCATGTGTCATCCCCCGCGCCCGCGAGGGTCACAACTGAAGAAGGCCCGTCAGGAGCGGCAACTCCCGACGGGCCGGATGTCCGACTATCAAGGAGTCGAACATGGGTCAGAATACCCTCGTCGGAGGCGTGCGCCGCGCGCCGCGCCCGACGAGCAACTACACCGTCGTCCGCAACGAGACGATCGGCAACAAGGATCTTTCCTTCCGCGCCCGCGCGGTCTTGATCTGGCTGCTGTCGAAGCCGGCCGACTGGCGCATCCGCTCCGACGCGATCGCCGCGGAATCACCGTCCGAAGGCCGCGACGCCATCCGGTCCGCGATGCGGGAACTGGCTGCGCACGGTCACCTCGTCACCGAGCGTCGCCAGAACGAGCACGGCCAGTGGATCACCGTCCAGACCGTCTACGAAGTACCGGTCCGGCCCGAGCCGGGGCCTGGAAATCCGAACCCCGGCGAGCCGGACACCGGAGAACCCAGCGCTGAACAAAGAACTGAAGACCAAGAGACTGAAACAAACCCCTCACCGGCCGCCGAGCCGACGGCACCACCCGCGCGGCAACGAGGGGTGAGCAGCATCCCGGAGAAGAAGCCGATCGCCGAGCTCGCGACCGCGTGCCGCGCCGCCGGCCTGACTGCGACGTTCGACTATCTGCCCGCCGCCGCGCGCTCCCAGCTCGCCGCGCTGATCGACTCCCACGGAATACCATGCCTGGTCGCGGCGGCACGGTCGGCGCATCGACCCAACAATCCGACGCGCTTCGCACACGCGTGGATTCCGCTGTGGCAATCGCTGCCCCTGCCCCGTTCTCCCCTGCCGCCCCGGTGCGGCCGGTGCGACGAGTACGGCTGGCTACCCGACGACGACCGCGGCCGCGCCGTGCGCTGTCCGTGCCGTCGCTTCGACGCACCCGACCGCCCAGTCGCTGCGTGAGCACCCATCCGTGGCGAACCGGTAGCATCGGCGAGAACTGTGCCATGACCACCGAATCGAGGTCGGACGTCCATGTCCCGTAAGCGCTCCGGGTCGAGTCGCGGATCCTTGCCTCGTGAGCCACTTGCCGACAATGTCGTGTCGTTGGCCGAGCGCCGGCGCCGGACGGACACACCGATCGAGCAGTACCGCACACTGGCGCCGGAGTTCGCCGCATGGCTGATGGAGAAAGCTGGGTGCCCCGCAAATCAGGCGGAGGAGTACGTTGCCAGCGTCGCGCATGCGATCGACGCGCTCTCGCGTGCGGATTCCGGGTTTGCGACCACGGCGTGGCGGAGCCGCGACGTGGACCACCTTCTCGAGCGGGTGCTGACGAGTGAACTGGTCGAGGACGACGACGAGACGCGGGCGCACATCGCCGGGGATGCCGCCGTGTTCTTGCAGTTCCTCTCGGCGACAAACCGGTGGACCGGCCAGGACGAAGACCTCGGGTACGCCCTGTCCACGCTCACGTCGTACATCGAATCGAAGCTCGCGTCCCTCTCACCGGTCGAGGTCGACGAGCCGCCGGTCGACCCCGAGGCCGAACGCGCCGCCTTGACGGTCGTGCCGGTAGTCGCACGGCTGGACGCCCTGCTCGGCTGGATCGGCGAACGCCGGCCTGTGACCGCGACCGGAGCGCTGAAGCGTGCCCTGGTCATGGAGGCCTTCGACGCTGTCGGCGGCAAGCGCGAGGATCTGGCACCGCGCAAGGTCCAGTCGATGTGGGATCTTTCCTTGCTGGCACAGACCTGGGTCGTTGCAGCCATGCTGGACCTGATCTCGATCGGAAAGACCGTCGTCAAGCCCGGTCCTGCAGCGCCGGTGTGGCGGGATCCGGACCGTAATCCCGGCGAGTACCTCACCCTGTGCCGGGACGCGGTGACACATTCCCTCGTCGTGGCCCTCGGCAGGCGCGGCGAGGGGCGGCTCGTAGCATTTCATTCCGTCCTCGACGAGGCGACCGCTGCCGTCCTGTCCGCCGGTCTCGGTGAGCACCCCCTGCCGTCCGGCCCCGAGGAACGCTTGCACGCACTGTCCGTGCTGTTCCCCGGCATGCCGGTCGGACCGAGTCTTCTCGGCAGCATGCTCGTCGACCGCCTCGACGACCTCGTCGCCGACGGCATCCTCGACGACGCGGACGGCTACCGCGTGCCGACGCCGCTCCGTCCTGCCGTGCGGGCCGCCGTGCGCATCCTCCTCGGCGACGCGACACCCGTGGCCATCCACCCGCCCGCGCGGTGCACCCTGCGAATCACGTTGCGCGACAGCGAGCCTGCGGTGTGGCGACGGGTGGTGGTCGACAATTCCCTGAGTCTGCTGCATCTGCACTTCGTCATCCAGAGCTGCTTCGCCTGGGAGGACTACCACCTGCACCAGTTCACCGAGGGCGAGCCGTTCACCGGTGGTTGCGTATACGTGCCCGACGATCAGCTCGACGACGAGCTCGCAAACGGTCAGGACGAGGTCGTCGACGAGGGAATGGTGACCATTGGGACGGCGCTGCCCCAGCTCGGGGCATCGCTGACGTACCTGTACGACTACGGCGACGGGTGGACGCACGACATCGTCGTCGAGTCCGTCGCCGACTTCGACGCCGAGGCACCGCGCGCCGCCTGTGTCGACGGGCAGGGCCTGGCGCCGGCCGAGGACTCCGGCGGGACGTGGGGCTGGACGGACATGCTCGCCGCGGCCGACGACCCGGCCCACGATCGACACGACGAGATCCGGCAGTGGCTCGGACTGCGGCCGGGTGAGCGCGTCGACCCGGAGTGGTTCGACCGCGACGACGCCAACGGACAGCTGCGCGCACTGTTCGGGTAGCGTTGCGGTCGAACGGCTTGCGCGCGAATCGCGCACCATCAATCGAGCGCGCAGGCCCTCTCCCCTGTCGGTCGTAGACCTTCGGCAGCCGTGGGTGGCGACACGAAAACCTGGGTTCGGCGCCACCCGAGGCACGCCGTGTCGGGCCGATCCGCGCCCGCCGGATGGATCAACCGGTCGGCCGGCGGCGGCTTGCCGAAGGCACGACGCAGTGGTTCGTCACTCGGCAGTGCGTGTTCGAGGTCGGTTGCGTAAGTAATGGAGAGGTCTTCGGACACGGTAAGGAGGCCGGTGTCGAATGCGACATCGGGCGTGGGGCAGGCCGTCAGTCCGTTCAGGTGCTCGAGGCGTTCCTTGCTGGCGCTCTCTCGCCACGGCTTGACGTGGCTCGCAGGGAGCAGTCGCGGCCGGCGACGTCCCCCGATCACGCTCCCCATGCCGCAGAACATGCACCGGTTGCCATGGCCGGTGAGCACTGCCTTGGCGAAGCGGTGCTGACCGATACGAACGGTCGAGGTGAGCAAACGCTGCGTGATCTCGATCGGTACATCCTGCCGCTCACGCGCCCACTTGTCGACAACCCCCTCGAGTTCTCGCTCGACGGCGGCCGCTTGTAGAGGCTGGCAAGGTGCTGGACTGGAAAGCCGGCTCGATGCGCGCTGCTGCCGGACCGACTGTGGTCGACGAGCACGAGGCACACAGCGACAGGACGACCTCGTTCTGGACGAAGTTCACCTGCCGCTGTCCTCGACCTGTTCGGCCAGGTCGAGGACCGGGACCAGCCCGGCCGCGGACACGAGATTGTGTTCGTCGAACACCGCGGACCCAGCCGTGAAGGTGTCCGATGATTGCACTGAAAGTGCCTCTACGTATACGGGTAGTCGTGACATCGAGAATCTCGATTCTCTCACTACGGGAAGCGCTTTCGTCGTTCACACGCCGTCACGGCCGGCGCGGTCTCCACGGATCCGGCCTCAGTGATGCCGAGAAGCAGGAGCAGGGTCACCACATCGAACGGATTACGCCTCACCCCTCCGGGTGAGCCTTCAGTTCAACTAAAGCCCACCATAGCGATTCGACATTGTCATGAACACGGGCCGCTTCTAATGTGATGTAGGTAATGGTCAAGCGAAGGATGTGACATGCAAATAGTCACTCTTCCGGCACCCTGCGGGAACGCCTCGTGCGACGTGGACTGCGACAGCAAGACACGTTCCGCCTCGCTTGACCCGCCCGTTCGCAACTGCCGATCGGGCGCCGTTCGATCCGCCTCGCGGTGAACCGAAAGAACGCTCATGACTTCCATCGAGATACTGCCACTGATCGCATTGGTGGCGATGTTCGTGATCGCCACCTTCTTCCCCATCAACATCGGCATATTGGGGTTCATCGGCGCGTTCGTCGTGGGGGCGTTCCTCCTCGGCTACGACGACAAGGAGATCCTCGCCGAGTTCCCCAGTTCGATCGTGCTGACGATCATCGGCGTCACCTACTTCTTCGGCATGGCGAAGAAGAACGGGACCATCGACCTCCTCGTCAACACCTGCATACGCAGCGTCCGCGGACGAGTGACGATCGTTCCCTGGGTGTTCTTCTTCTGCGCCTCGGTACTCACGGCCTTGGGCACGTTCAGCCCGGCGGCCGTCGCCTTGATCACGCCGGCGGCGATGTCGTTCGCCGCTCGCACCCGGATGAGCCCGCTGGTGATGGGCATCATGACCATCAACGGCGCACACGCCGGAGCATTCTCGCCGATCTCGGTCTCGGGCGTCCTCGTCCGTGACATCGTCGAATCGAGTGGGTTGACGATCGCCCCGTGGACCCTGTTCTTCGCCAGCTACGGCATCAACCTGCTGCTCTCGGTCCTGACCGTGATCGGCTACGCCGTGCTCGCCCGGATGCGGAACCTCGAATTCACCGCTACCGGCTCGAGTGACGAGTTCGACTCCGACGGCGGGGGGAGTCCTCACCGCACTCCCGTCGAGGGACCCGGCGCGGCCCCGTCCGGCAGCTCGGCCGGGGGAACCGGCACCCAGGTACTCATCCGGACCCCGCGCACCGAGATCGTCACCGAACCCGCACGACAGCCGGTCACCGCCGTGCAGAAGCTCACCCTCGTCCTGATCGCCGCGGTGCTGGTGCTGGTGCTGGTGCTGCACATGCCGATCAGCTTCGTCGCCATCGCCGCCGGTGCGATCCTCGCGTTCACCGACCTGTCCAAGCAGAGTGAGGCCATCGCCGGTATCAGCTGGTCCACGGTGCTGCTCGTGGCGGGCATGGTCACCTATGTCTCCCTCATGGAGGAGATCGGCACGCTCGACCATCTCGCCGAAATGGCGATCACCATCGGGGCCCCCCTGCTGGTCGCCGTCGTCCTCTGCTATGTCATCGGCGTCACCTCGGCGTTCGCGTCGTCGACCGCACTGCTCACCGCTGTCATCCCGCTCGCGCTTCCGCTGCTGCAGACCGGAGCACTCCCGGTCGTCGGCGTCGTGGCGGCCCTCGCCATCTCGGCCACCGTGGTCGACGTATCCCCGTTCTCGACCAACGGCGCGCTCGTCCTCGCCAACGCCCAGAACATCGAACGCCCCCGGTTCTACCGCCAGCTGCTGCTGAACGCGGGCATCGTGGTCGCGATCGCGCCGATGCTGTGCTGGCTGCTGCTGGTGGCCATCCCGGCCCTGGCCTGACGCGTCGACGCCACCCCCTGAGGGTTTAGCTCGAGTTAACCCTCATCGAGAAATCCGCCATTGTTCTCCACCCTGATCTAGGTCAGGGTGGGTAGTGGGACACCGCTGGCACCTACGCTCCCTATCCGATCGGAGCCTCCAGCGGTGCCTCACACACTCTTCCAACCCGAAAGGTGGGCCGACCGTGTTCACACTCCGTGGAACCTGGATGCGGGGAGGCACCAGCAAGTGCTGGCTGTTCAACGCCGTGGACGTCGATCCCCTCATCCCCCAGGCAGGGGGGCTGGACGCCATCTTGACCTCCGCGTTCGGCTCCGGCGACCCGCGCCAGCTCGATGGTGTCGGGGGCGGCAGCTCGACCACGTCGAAGGCGGCGATCGTGCGCCGCTCCAGCGAGTCCGGCATCGACGTCGACTACCTGTTCGCCCAGGTCGCGATCGGTGACCGGCAGGTCGAATGGGGCAGCAACTGCGGGAACTGCGCCACCGCGATCGGACTGTATGCGCTGCAATCCGGCTTCGTTCCGGTCGACTCCGCGGTGACGACCGTGCGAATGCGCAACCAGAACACGGGCGCAATCCTCACTGCCGAGATCGCGACCCCGGGCGGAATGATCCCCACCGAGGGCGACGCGGCCGTGCCAGGCACCAGCGCGCTGGGCGTCCCGGTTGGCCTCACCTTCGCCGGTCTCGCTGCCGATACAGCCACACTGCTGCCCACCGGCTCAGCCGCCGAACAGATTTCGATCGAGAACCACACGTACCGCGCCACGATGGTCGCCGCTGGCGCTCCGGCGGCGTTGTTCGACGCCGCCGACCTCGGCCTGACCGGCGCAGAAGACAATCGGACCATCGCCGAACACCTGCCGCTGCTTCTCCGGCTGCGACGGGAATCATCGTTGCGGATGGGACTGAGCAAACCGGGAGACCCGATCACACACGCGATCCCCAAGGTCGGCGTCGTCGGCCCGCCGGTGGACTACCGCACCAGCGCGGGCGTCGACATCGACGAAGACGACTACGACATCTCCGTCCGGATGCTGTCGATGCTTGCCCCGCACCCCGCAATCGGACTGACGTCCGCTGTCGCCGTCGCCGCGGCGTCCACCGTGACCGGTGGCGTCGTCACCCACAACACACGGGTCCGGTGGCCCGGATCGCTACGGATAGGGACGCCCGCCGGGGTCCTCGACGTCGACCTCACCACCTCGCCCGACGGTATCCTCGAATCGGTCACCTTGCACCGGGCGGCCCGACGCATCGCAGTGGCGGAACTCTTCGTCACCGGCCCGGCGCCCGCACTGGTCGGGTTGGCACGGTGAAGGTCCGAATGCCCGAGAACGCCACGATCGCACCCCGGACAATCGACGCGCGGATCGCCCGCTCCTGGCTGCTGGTCAACGGCGGCCGGATCGACTTGTTCGACCAGGCCGAACGTTCATGCGCCGATCAGATCGTCCTCGACATCGAGGACGCAGTCGATTCGCAACGGAAGTCCTCAGCACGCGAGGACGTTGCCGTCTGGCTCGAACACTCCTCGGCCTGGGTCCGGATCAACGACCGGTCCTCGAAGTACTGGAGCGACGACGTCGATCGACTCGCCGGCCTTCCCGGACTGGCGGGCGTAATGCTCGCGAAAACTGAAGCGGCAGAACATATCACCGAAACCTTCGACCGACTCGGCGGAGGCACCCCAGTCCTTGCCCTGGTCGAATCCGCCCTCGGCATCGAGCAGGCCGGCGCTATCGCCCGCGCCCGCGGCGTGTTCCGGCTCGCCTTCGGCAGCGGTGACTATCGCCGGGACACCGGCACGAGCGCCGACGACCTCGCCATGGCGTACCCTCGCTCCCGACTGGTGGTCGCCAGCCGGGTCGGCCGGCTGCCCGGACCGATCGACGGCCCGACCGTCGGCAACGGCCACACCGTGTTGCGCGAACAGTCCGCAGTGACCGTCTCCCTCGGCCTTACCGGGAAACTGTGCCTGGGCACCGATCAGCTGCAGGTGATCAACGAGGCCATCAGCCCTACACCGTCGGATGTCACCTGGGCGCGGCAGTTCCTGGCCGATTTCGAAGCCCGCGGCCGCATCATCCGCGACGGCAGCGACCTCCCCCGCCTCGGGCGGGCCGAGCAGATCACTCGCCTCGCCGACGCGTTCGGCATCTGCCGGAACTGACAGGCATCCTTCCGGGGAGGGTTGGGCCCCTATCCGGCCTCGAATCCCTCCTGCAGTAGGCGGGCGGCGGCAGTGCACACCGCGATTCCTTCCTGCGCGGCCGGGCTCAGCCGCCGCTCGGTCAGATGCGCGACCAGGATGCGCCGCTGCGGCGGGCGGGTCGCGAGGGGAATCGACCGGACGTCGGGCCGGAGGTTGAGCACGGCCAGGCGCGGCGCGATGGCCACACCGAGCTCGACGGCCACCATCGCCTGTACTTCACCGTAGTCGTGCGCGAACACGCTCGTCCGAGGCATGAAACCACCTTGTTGACAGAGCTTTTCGAGTGTCTGGGCAACCGGGTGATCGTCGGCGCGCACCACCCACGACTCGTCGCGCAGTTCGGTGATCCGGATCGAGTCGCGGTCGGCCAGACGGTGCCGTTCCGACACCAGCAACACGGTCGGATCGTTCATCAGGTGGTGGTAGGTCAACGTGGGGTCGTCGATCCGGTTCCATTCGTAGTCCCACAGCAACGACAATTCGGTCTCCCGCCGGCGCAGGGCGTCGACCAGTTGCGCGAACCGGCCGCTGAGCACCTTCAGATCGACGCCCGGGTGCCGCGTCTTGAACTCCTTGACCACCAGCGGCAGCAGTGACGATCCGGCCGTGGGAAAGGTGCCGATCGCCAGCACACCGGCCCGCAGCCCCTTGATCTCCGCGAGTTCGGCCTCGGCGGCCTCCAGCTCGACCAGGATACGTTCGGTGTGCCGAACCACCGAGCTTCCGGCCTCGGTCAGCACGATGCCTCGCGCGTGCCGTTCCAGAAGCGGCTGCCCCGCCTCCTTCTCCAGCTTCGCGATCTGTTGGGACACAGCCGAAGTGGTATACCCGAGCGCGGACGCCGCCGCGGTGATCGACCCGTGCGCGGCGACCGTGCGCAGTGTGAACATCCTGGCAGTATCCAGCACGCGCCACCCCTGACTTTAGACAAAGTTAACTGCTGTCGATATGCCCGTGATTGTAGTTGAACCCGGGGGATGTCAATCTGAGGTGGCGGCAACGGCGCCACGGACTTTTCGGTCGCGCCATGACCCTGCCGGCATCACCCGTCGGTCCGCGCTCGTGCACCCCGGCCGCTGTCGAGCGCCGCACCTGTATCGACCTTCCCCACCATCCGAGGACAGCTTATGACTGCACACCCGAGCGACAGTTACTCGACCCACGACCACCCTGGCACGAGCACAGCCGACAGCCCTCCTCCGACACGTGGCCCGTTGCACGGCCTCCGCGTCCTCGACATCAGTACCGTCTACGCCGCACCGATCACCGCCATGCTCCTCGGTGATTTCGGCGCGGACGTAATCAAGATCGAGCACCCCTCGGGCGATCCCGCCCGCTCACACGGAGCCCGGAAGGACGGCCACGGACTGTGGTGGAAGGTCATCGCCCGTAACAAGAAGTGCATCACTCTCGATCTCAGCACCGACGAAGGCCAGCAGATACTCCGCGACCTCGTGATCGATGCCGACGTGCTGGTGGAGAACTTCCGCCCCGGCGTACTCGAGAAGTGGGGGCTGGGTCCGGACCGACTCCATGCCGTCAATCCGGGACTGGTCCTGCTCCGCGTCACCGGGTTCGGCCAATCCGGACCCTACGCCGAGCGCCGCGCATTCGGCACCCTGGCCGAGGCGATGAGTGGCTTTGCCCACCAAACCGGGACGGAGGACGGTCCACCGACGCTGCCGCCCTTCGGACTCGCCGACGGCGTTGCCGGACTTGCCGGCGCATTCGGCGTGGTGACCGCACTCCTCCACCGCAACGGCTCGGCCGGCCGCGGACAGGTCATCGACATGTCACTACTCGAACCACTCCTGGGAATTCTCGGCCCCGGGCCCACCGCCTACGACCAACTCGGCACCATCGCCGGCCGCAACGGCAACCGCTCCCCCAATAACGCCCCACGCAACACCTACCTCACCAAGGACGGCCGGTGGGTTGCCGTCTCCGCGAGCGCCACCTCTGTCGCCGCGCGGGTCATGCGCCTGGTCGGCCGACCTGACATCGTCGAGCAATCCTGGTTCGACTCGGCCGGCGAACGCAGCCGCAACGGCGAACTGCTCGACGACGCGGTTGCGAAGTGGATCGCAGACAGACCCCTGCGCGAGGTCACGGCCGAGTTCGAACGGGTCGGCGCCGCGCTCGCACCCATCTACGACGTCGCGCAACTCATGAGTGATCCGCAGGTCCTCGCCCGTGACTGCATCACGACCGTCGACGACGAAGACCTCGGCCCGATCAAGATGCAGAACGTCATGCTTCGCATGCTCGGGACTCCGGGCGCGATCAAGTTCCCCGGCCGCCGCCTCGGGCAGGACAACCAGGAGTTCTACCGGGACACCCTCGGCATCGACCAGGAACGAATGACCGAACTCACCGAGAAGGGCGTCCTTTGATGAACCGCAGCTACCTCTTCGCGCCCGGCCACAACCTGAATCTGCTCGGAAAGGTGTTCCACGCCGGCGCCGACGCCGTCATCCTCGATCTCGAGGACGCGGTGCCGCCCTCCGAGAAGCGAACCGCCAGGGCAAACGTCGCATCCGTCGTCACCACCAGGACCGCATGGGTGCGAATCAACGCCCCCGGAACCGGACTCGCCGCCGCTGATCTGCATGCCGTCGCTGCCTCGGCACACGGCATCCGCATCCCCAAGGTCGAATCACTCGACGACGTTCACTGGGTCGCAGCCCGGGCCCCGGAGAAGCCCCTGATCTGCGCCATCGAAACCGCGAAAGGGGTCGCCAATGCCTTCGATATCGCCGATCACCCGGCGGTGACGCATCTCGCACTCGGTGGTATCGACCTGCAGAAAGACCTCGGCACGGGAGAGGGGGACATACCGATGCAGTACGTGCGATCCCACCTCGTCGTCGCCGCGCGCGCCGCCGGCATCGCCCCACCGATCGACAGCGTCTACCCCCACCTCGACGACAATGACGGACTCATCCAGCAGGCCGCCCACAGTCGCAGCCTCGGCCTGTTCGGCAAGTCCGCAATTCACCCCGCCCAGCTGACGGCCATCCATGCCACCTTCACTTCGGGACAGGACGACATCGACTGGGCCCGCGAAGTGGTCGACGCATTCGAGAAGGCCGGCGGAGCGGCGGTCCGGCTACCCGGAGGTGAATTCGTGGATCTCCCCGTCGCAGAGCGGGCACAAAAGATCTTGGACGCCGCGCGAACGTGATGCCGTCATGCTCCGCACCGTCTACACCATGTAGTGCACGAACGCGTGCCACCTGCCATGAGCAGATGCTTCGGCCGACGCATCACCTCCCGATACGCCGGCTGGTGGCTACCGAGAGTAGACCTAGGACAGCAAGATGGCGATGAGCACGGTTCCGCGGCTGCCGGAGTGCAAGTACCGGTTCGGCAACTCCCACAGCCTGCGAACGTTGGCAACCTCGTCGAGCACCGCGAGCAGGGATAGCGGGAGCCGCTTCGACACCGTGGTGACTCCGTACTGGGGGGCTCCCGCGATGAGGAGCAGCCACCAGAACGCGTCGAACTTCCCGACCGTCTCGCGCACGAATTCTGGGCCTCGCTGTCCAAGGTGACGCCGGGGGATTCTTCGGTTACTGCGTCGCCGTCGCAATCGGTACCGGCGCGCTGCTGTTCGCGATCTGACCCGCCACCGTGGTTTACCCACGGAGGTTTGATGCGCCCCGCACATCTGTGCATCCGCTTTGGGCTCGACGCCGCGCATCGGCCCTGGCTTCGACGGCCTGGCACTGACGATCCTTGTCGTCGTCGGCATCTGCGGACTGATCGCACCGATTCTCGCCGTGGTAGGCGACCGGGGAGCGCCGACCTTCGACAAGCACTCCGCCTGGATGCTCGCCTCCGGCCTGACCGCACACACTCTCGCAGAAGCAGGCCTGACACTGGCGCTGTGAGACACCGACCCCGCCGACGAGAACCGAATCGTCCCGACCGAATCGCACGCGAGTTCGGTCGGGGCGCAGGCGTCTCAACCCCCATTCTCGAAAGAGAATCCCGCGTGACCTGCAATCGAATGCGTTACAGTTCCCGGGCCAACTGATACCGGGGGGATTCATGGCAGAGAGACTTCGTTTAGAACCGCGGACGATCGAGGAGATCGTCGCCATCTGCGACACCATGCTGACGACACTTCGCAACGCAGCACGCCATGCAAGCGACCTGACCGATGCACCAAGTTTCGGGGGCTTCAAGTCGGCCGAAGACCTCCGCGCCGGCTTCGTTCGCAAAGCCCGCGGCACACCCGAATCGCTCTACGAACGACTGGAACAATTCGAGGCGGTGCTCAGCGGCATGCGAGAAGCGTTCGCCGCAGGCGGTGAGGGGTTTCTCGCGGCCGAAAACAACTGGACCGCCCGTCTGCACGCCCTGAACCAGGACGAGCTGTGACCGCGGGCCGTACCGGTGCCGCAATCACAGGGACACTTATTGTGCTTGCATCGCTCTCAGCGTGCACTGCCTCGTCCCCCAACTCGGAATCCACAGACGAGGCCCCGAGTACCCCAACAGCAACGACACGAGTACCGCGCCTGGTGGACGAGTCCGACCGACCTCTCGTCGCCTTCGACCCGTGCCTCGACATCCCCGACGACGTTCTTGCCGCGGCAGGCTACGACCCGAACTCCGAAGACAACACGGATTTCGCGGCGACGCACTACACGATGCTCGGCTGTTCCTACGACGGCGTCTTGAAGTTTCCCGGCGTTGCCGCCTACGCCCTGACGGTGAGATCGGCCAACTTCGACTGGGCAATCGAACTCCAGAAGACCGCCGACAACGGCGACGACGTCATTCCATCTGAGATCGCGGGCCGACGCGCACTGCTGAAGACCAACCTGTCCCTCCCCGAACGTTGCGGCATGAGCGTCGAGACGTCCTACGGCGTGCTCATTCTCGCTCAGGTTCTTTTCGGCAAGGGCGGCACTCGCGTACCCGAAGCCCAATGGTGCACCGGACTTGAAGACACGGCCGAGCGCATCGTCGCCGTCCTCGACGACTTCGAGTCGCACACCCGCTGACTCGGTACTCGTCTGGATTCGCCCCCGGAGGCCGACCTCGAACCCGCCCGAGTTCGGCGGACCACGCCCGCGACGCTGTCGCTCCCATATGTCAGCATGGTCGAACCCGATCCCGGAGGGAGCGTCGTGTCCACCGCCGACCTGCACCGCCTGCGACAGCAGCACCCGGCGTGGGCGTTTGCTACGGCCGGACAACGCGGCCGCAGTGCTGGTACTGCTCGAGCAGAAGCGGATTCCGTGGCCGTACGTCGTCGAACGGCTTACACGGATGTCGGAGGCACAACCCTGACCAACGCTCGGCCGAACGGCGACCGGACGGCGGCCAGACGGCGACCGAATGTCACAGTCATGCGATCCAATCGACCCGCTGTGACATTCGGTCCGCGGGTCGTCACGCAACGATCACGTCCGCAGCATCGAATCGACACAAAGCCGACAACGCGCCGCCTCCCCGGCTACAGGTTCTCCCCTGCAGTCTTCAGTTGCACCTTCAGTCGCATCGGCCACTAGAATCAAACTTCTCGTTCCCGGGATCTTTCACGGGAAATCCCTTCACAGGAAAGGAGCACTCCGACGCATACGCCGGCCCCCCACACCGTTCATCTCGTCTCCCTGCCCCACAGCGTCGGGGAGGCTCCCCCGCTCGCGTCCGAGCGGCCCCGGCTGCACGGCCACCCGGACATCGTGTGGTTCCGGGATCGCTATGCGATCCCCATCTCGACGACCACGCCGCACGAGGCGATGCTCGAGGATCTGTACTTCGTGCGCCGGGTCCTCGACGACGCCGGCATCGACTATCTGCTGGTCCGCGGCGACGGCGCCCGCCCGGTGCTGGCGGTGGACTGGGCCGACCGCAAGGAACTGCGCGCCGCGCTGGTCGCCGCGTGCACCGACGAACCGTTCTACTCCAAGACGGTCGGCGCCAAGCGGCGCCGACCGGTGCTCGTCGCCGACGGCCGGCTTTCCCCTAGTTCCAAGGACCGGGCGTTCCGCCTGTTCCGGCCGCGAGTCGAGCTGACCAGCGGACTGCGGTACGGGGCGTCGAACGGGGTGCAGATCGAGCTGTGGTCGCACACCGACGACGAAATCCTCCTGCCGAAGGAGAACGCTCTGACCCGGCGCAGCGTGCCGCGGGAGGAGATCACCCGCACCACCGTGGAGCGCTACGGGCAGACGTGGCCGACGATCGAGGGGATGTTCGCGACCCATCCGTCGGACGTCCCGTTCGAGATCGACCTGGTGTTCTCGTGGGTGGACGGCTCGTCGAAGGAGTGGCAGGCCGAACGCGCCAAGCGCATGCAGAACTACGTGGTGGGCGAGGGCGACGACTCCCCCGCGCGCTTCCGGCAGATCAACGAGCTGAAGTACGCGCTGCGCTCCGTGCACATGTATGCGCCGTGGATCCGGCGGATCTTCGTCGCGACCGACTCGGAGCGACCGGACTGGCTGGCCGACGACGGCCGGGTCACGTTCGTGCGCAGCGAGGAGTTCTTCGCCGACCCGTCGGTGCTGCCCACCCACAATTCGCAGGCCGTCGAGTGCCAGCTGCATCACATCCCGGGTCTGTCCGAGCACTTCCTGTACTCGAACGACGACATGTTCTTCGGCCGCGCGGTGGATCCGCAGATGTTCTTCTCCGCCGGCGGGGTCACGAAGTTCATCGAGGCGGACACCCGGATCGGGTTGGGCCGGAACCACAAGAAGCGCAGCGGTTTCGAGAACGCGGCACGCGTGAATCGCCGGCTGCTCGAGGACCGGTTCGGGGTGACAATCACCCGGCACCTCGAACACACGCCGGTGCCCCTGCGCAAGAGCATCATGGTGGAGATGGAGCGGGAGTTCGCGGAGGAGTTCGCCGCGACGGCGGCGAGCACGTTCCGGGCCGCGGAGAACATCTCGGTGACGAACTCGTTCTACCACTACTACGCGCTGATGACCGGCCGGGCGGTGCAGCAGACGACGGCCCGCATGCGGTACGTCGACACGACGATGGTTTCGGGTCTGCGCGAGCTGGACACGCTGCTGGCGACGCGGAAGATGGACTTCTTCTGCCTCAACGACGGCAGCGTGCCCGAGGTCGACCTCGAGCTGCGGACGGCCAAGGTCACGCAGTTCCTGGAGCGGTACTACCCGATCCCGGCGCCGTGGGAGACGGACTACCCGAGGCGGGCGTGACCTGCGCCCTCGGACGCACCGGGCCGCCCCGCTTATCCGCGGGGCGGCCCGGCCGGGTGAACGCGAACTCGGGGACGACGCCGGGCTGGCGTCGACGCTCACCGCCCGTTCGGTGACGAGGCGAGGGCGGGAAACACCCAGCTTCCGTCGAGGACCTCCGCACGCGGGCGATACAGGCGAACGAGATAGTTCCACCCCTCCGTGACGGGAAGGTAATTGGCGCGGTCCGCACCGTCGCCCCCACCGAAACGGACGGTGATCGAGCCGTCGGCGTTGGGAACGCCTGTGAGGTTGTTGATGCTGTAGGCGTGGTGCTCGTTCGGTTCGAAGAAGCCCTCGGCGTTGTAGACCGAGACGGACCAGAAGCCGTCGACGGGCACATCGCCGACGGTCAACTCGTACTCTCCGACCGGCAGTCCCGGATCGACACCGATGTACACGGCCTCCTCGGTCGGAAGGCCGCCCCAGCCGGCGGCGGTACCGATCAGGTGCCGGACCGGGTCGACGGTGTTCCGGGCACCGAACATCCGATCGAAGCCGGTCAGTCCTCGTGCCAGCGCCAGCAGCGCCTCCCGCGTCGCGTCGAGGCTCGCACGGTCGTAGTCGGGCGCCGCGAACGGCGTCGACGAGCCGACTTCGAGACGGAACCGGTCCTGGAGCGAGACCACGGTGCGGACGTCGTCCGGATCGGAGGGATCGACGAGAATCCGCACCGCGACGGCGACGTACGGTGTCGGGAACTCGTCGGCCGTGAACCTGTGCTCTCCCGGGTCGTGGAGGATCCGATCGACATGGTGGTCCTGGTCGACCACCATCACGGACATGTACCGCCGACCGCCGTCGGGGATGGTGAGCGTCGCTCCCTCCGAGGTGTCGACGATCGCGAGGCTGTACAGGGTGTCGCGGTTCATCCGGATCACCGTCTGCTGCTCGACCGAGGCGGGCTCCCGGTTGTGCCGGAGCACATTGATGCCCCCGGCGTCCCGCTGAAGGTCGAGAAACATCCGATCCGTCTCCGCGCGAACGAAGTTGTCCACATTCACCGGAATCGATGTCATGCGCGGCAGCCTAGACGACGAACACCCCACGCGCTGTCCGATTCGTCCGCCTCCGC
>NZ_PCZU01000123.1:18479-22285 GCF_002887785.1 Rhodococcus sp. ENV425 | reverse complement strand
CCGGGGTTCCCTGCCGGAACTGCCGGGCCGGCCGCCGGGCACGGTGCGGCCCCGTCTCATTCCGGCTCCGACATCCGCGCGCGGCGCGCGAGGGTGGCGGCGACGCCGGCCGCGGCCGCGCGCACCGACGTGGCGTGCCGCTCGGGATGGAAGCGGGCCACGGGACCGGTGACACTGAGGGCCGCGATCGGCCGGTCGTCGGGGTCGAGTACCGGCGCGGCGACGCAGGTGATGCCCATCGCGGATTCCTCGCGTTCGTACGCGACCCCCTCGTCGACGATGCGTTCGAGCTGTGCGCGCAGCAGTCCGGGCCCGGACAGCGTCTTCGGTGTGCGCCGTTCGAGTGGCCCGGCGAGCACCCTCTCGATGATCTCCGGATCGGAGTATGCGAGGAGGGCCTTTCCGATGGCCGTGCAGTGCAGCGGCATTCGGCCACCGAGACGGGACGGGGAGCGGGCCTGCCGGTGTCCCCCGATCTTGGAGATGTAGACCACTTCGGTGCCCTCGAGGATGCCGAGGTGCACCGTCTCGTGCGTCCGCTCGTACAGGTCCTCCATGAACGGGGTTGCGACCTCGATCAAGCTGCGTTCGGTGGACGCCCGCATTCCGAGTTCGAACAGTTGCCCGCTCAGCCGGTAGCCGGCCTGGGTGCGGTCGAGAAGGCGCACCTTGACGAGGTCGGAGACCAGCCGGTGCAGGGTGCCCTTGGGGATGCCGGTGCGCCGGCCGAGTTCCGCGAGGCTGAGCCCGTGGTCGTCGACGGTGAACGCATACAGCACGGTGACGACCTTGCCGAGCACGGTGTTCGGGTCGATCTGTACGTCGCTGGGAGTGTGCACCGCATTCACCCTTTCGTCCGGTGACCTGGCGATTCGGGTCACCCGCCACTGTACGTTCCACTGAGTCGAACACTTTCCTGGCCGGATGCCGGCTCGCCCGGCGACAGTGGGCAGACCAATTCCCTTCGACCTTCCGGGACCGCCATGACCCCCTCCCCAGGAACCGACCACATGCCGGCTCCGCCCTCCGGCGGCGCCGCGACGGACGATCCGGCTGTACACGCGGCCTTCGTCCGGATCGACCACGCGGTGCGCACCCACTCACCGTGCCCGCCGGTGCGTGACCTCATCGGCAGCTCCGATATCGAGCGCGCCTACGCGGTCCAGACGAAACTGAACGCGGCACGCACGGCCGCCGGCGCTCGTGTGGTCGGTCGCAAGATCGGGCTCACGTCACCGGCGGTCCAGCGGCAACTCGGCGTGGACCGGCCCGACTTCGGTGTCCTGTTCGACGACATGCAGTACACCGAGGACGAACCCGTGCCCTTCCACCGCCTGCTGCAACCGAAGGTCGAGGCGGAGATCGCCTTCGTGCTCGGGCAGGACCTCGCCGACGGCCCGCTCGACGACCGGCGTATCCGCGACAGCGTCGACTACGCCGTCGCCGCCCTCGAGATCGTCGACAGCCGGATCGCATTGTGGGACATCACCTTCGGGGACACGGTCGCCGACAATGCCTCGTCCGGGCTGTTCGTCCTCGGCACCCGGCGCCGCGGGCTCGACGAGTTCGAACCGGTCGACACCGAGATGGCGATGCGTGTCGACGGCGCGGCGGTGTCCACCGGGAACGGCGCGGCCTGCCTGGGCGACCCGCTGCGGGCCCTGGCGTGGCTCGCCGACACCGCCCGCCGGTTCGGTGAACCGCTCCGCGCCGGGCAGATCGTCCTGTCCGGGGCTCTCGGGCCGATGGCGCCCGTCCACCCCGGCTCCACCGTCACCGCGGACATCACCGGACTCGGTTCGGTGACCGCGACCTTCACCGAGGAGGACCACACATGAGCACCCGCAGAACACAGGTGGCCGTCATCGGCTCCGGCAACATCGGCACCGACCTGATGATCAAGGTGATCCGGAACTCGACCAATCTCGAGATGGGCGCCATGGTCGGCATCGACCCGGAGTCGGACGGCCTGGCCCGCGCCCGCCGGCTGGGTGTCCCCACCACCGCCGACGGCGTGGCGGGCCTGATCGGCCTGCCGAACTTCGACGAGATCGGCTTCGTGTTCGACGCGACGTCGGCACGGGCGCACCGGGCCAACGCCCGCGCGCTCGAACCCTACGGCAAGCGGCTGATCGACCTCACGCCCGCAGCGATCGGCCCCTTCGTCGTTCCGGCCGTCAACCTCGACGCACACCGGCACGCCCCGAACGTCAACATGGTCACCTGCGGTGGGCAGGCAACCATCCCCGTCGTGGCGGCGGTCTCGCGCGTCACGCCCGTCGCCTACGCCGAGATCGTCGCGTCCATCGCGTCGAAGTCCGCCGGACCCGGCACCCGCGCGAACATCGACGAGTTCACCGAGACGACGGCGCACGCGATCGAGTCCGTCGGCGGCGCGGCCCGGGGCAAGGCGGTGATCGTCCTGAACCCTGCCGAGCCGCCACTGATCATGCGGGACACCGTGTTCTGCCTGATCTCCGAGCCGAGCGCAGTCGTGCACGACGCCGTCCGGGAGTCGATCGAGCGGATGGTCGCCGACGTGGCCGCCTATGTGCCGGGCTACCGGCTCAAGCAGCACGTGCAGATCACCCCGGTTCCGCAGGGGCAACCGGTGCATACCCTGCTCGCCGACGGCGCCCCGACCACACCCACCCACCAGGTGTCGGTATTCCTCGAGGTCGAGGGTGCCGCCCACTACCTGCCCGCGTACGCGGGCAATCTCGACATCATGACCTCGGCTGCCCTGCGGTTCGCGGAGGCCGCCGCCGAGACGGACACCGCGCGCGCGGCAGAACTGGAGACCACCCGATGACGACCGAACTGTTCATCCAGGACGTCACGCTCCGGGACGGGATGCACGCCGTTCGGCACCGCATCACCCCGGACGACGTGGGCCGTATCGTGGCCGCGCTGGACGCGGCCGGTGTCGACGCCATCGAGGTCGCCCACGGCGACGGACTGGCCGGGGGCAGCCTCAACTACGGACCGGGCAGCCACACCGACTGGGAGTGGATCGAGGCCGCGGCCGCGAACGTGTCCCGGGCGCGTCTCACCACGCTGCTCCTGCCCGGGATCGGCACGATCCGCGAACTCGAGCACGCCTACCGGCTCGGGGTCCGCTCGGTGCGCGTGGCCACCCACTGCACCGAGGCGGACGTCTCGGCCCAGCACATCGCGACGGCCCGCGAGCTGGGCATGGACGTCTCCGGATTCCTCATGATGAGCCACATGGCACCGCCCGCCGAGCTGGCGCGACAGGCGAAGTTGATGGAGTCCTACGGCGCGCACTGCGTCTACGTCACCGACTCCGGCGGTCGTCTGACCATGGACGGGGTACGCGAACGGGTTCGGGCCTACCGGAGCGTGCTCGACCCGGGCACCGAGATCGGTATCCACGCCCACGAGAATCTGTCGTTGTCGGTGGCGAACTCCGTGGTCGCCGTCGAGGAAGGGGTCACTCGCGTCGACGCCTCCCTGGCCGGCCACGGCGCCGGGGCCGGCAACTGCCCGCTCGAGGCGTTCGTCGCCGTCGCCGACCTGCAGGGCTGGACCCACGGCAGCGACCTGTTCGCGCTGCAGGACGCGGCCGACGACCTGGTCCGGCCGCTTCAGGATCGGCCGGTCCGGGTGGACCGCGAGACCCTCACCCTCGGCTACGCCGGCGTGTACTCCTCGTTCCTCCGCCACGCGGAGGCAGCGTCGGAGCGTTACGGCATCGACGTGCGCACCCTCCTGCTCGAGGTCGGGCGGCGCGCGCTCGTCGGCGGGCAGGAGGACATGATCGTCGACATCGCCCTCGACCTGCT
>NZ_PCZU01000123.1:0-18411 GCF_002887785.1 Rhodococcus sp. ENV425 | reverse complement strand
CGCCGTCAGACGGCGTCGGTCCTCTTGGGTGTTCCCCAGCTGCTGACGTCCACTACCGTTCCCGTCACGGTCGCGGAATCGTCACGGCACGCGAGATAGAGGTAGGCGCCCACGTAATCGTCGGGTTCCACCTCGATCTGCAGAGCTCCGTTGTCGCGCACCATCTGCCGGATCGGAATGGCCTCGGCCACCGAGTGATCGGCGAGCCCCATCGCGCCGGGCCCGCGCAGGTCGGTGGCCATGCCGCCGGGAGCAACCGCATTGACCCGAACCTCCGGGGCAAGTTCGTACGCCAGCTGGCGCACGAGTCCCACGCCGGCATGCTTGGACGAGACGTACAGCGGCCCACCCCCGCCCGGGAAAAAGGCCGCGTTGGACAGGGTGAAGATCATGCTGCCGCGGGAGGACTTCAGGTGCGGCGCTGCGGCCTTCGCACCGAGCAGATAGCCCTTCACGTTGACGGAGAACAATTCGTCGAACCCGGTACCCAGTTCTTCCGGCGACGCGTCGAGCAGCGAACGACCGAAGTCCCAGACTCCGGCGTTGCCGACGAAGGTGTCGAGAGCACCGAACTCGCGCACGGCGAGATCGGCTGCTTGCTTGTTGTCGGCGAACGAGGTGACGTCGCCCGTCAGGGTGCGCACGCTGGTCCCGAACGCCTCGCGCAGTGCGGTCAGCTTCTGCTCCGACCTGTCGAGCACGGTCACGCGACCGCCGTTCTCGACGAACCGTCTCACCAGGGCGTGGCCGAGCCCGGATCCGCCGCCGGTCACGAGAATCGACTTTCCGTCAAGCCGTCCCACTACGGGCTCCTTCCTTCAGTTCGTACGAGTCGGGAAGTCCGACGTGGATGTCGCCGCCCTCGATACGGACCGGGTGCGTGCCGACCGCGGTCGTCGCGGGCGGATTCAGGGGCCGGCCGGTTCGGAGGCAGAACTTCGCCATGTGGAGCGGGCATTCCACGACGCAGTTCTCGATCCATCCGTCGGCGAGGGAGTACGTCTCGTGCGTACACGTGTCGTCGACGCAGAAGTACTCCCCGTTCGACCTGAACACCGACACCGGCGGACGCGAGTCGAGCCGCACCGCGTCGTCGTCGTCGAGGTCGCCGACCGCGCAGACACGAACCCACCGCGTGTTCTCACTGGATGATTCAGCCGTCATCGTCGGATACCTCACAGGAAGATGCTGATGCTGGGGGCGAGGATCGTGGTCTGCTCGAGGACGATCCGGCGCTCGCGGATCTTGAAGGGCAGGGTGCCGGTGTGGTGGCGCAGCACATCGAAGCGCTCACCGACGAACCAGTCCTGGTGCCGCTCGAGCCGGCTGCGGTAGACCCAGAAGTTGCACACCACGTCGAGATCGCCGTCCTCGCGGTGCGCGACACGGACATTGGTCAGCAACCGCCGGGTGCGCGACGGGGGCTCCTCCGACCACGACAGGCCCGAGGTCAGCCGTCGGACCCTGCCCCGCAGGAAGGGGAAGTCGTCGTCGATGAACGCGCCCTCGTCCGGGCCGGAGATCTCGGCGTCGCGTTCCCGGAACGTGCGGGTCATGCGGGTGGGCGCCCAGTAGTGCACGTCCTCCCCGAAGAACTCGAGCCATTCGTGGTAGCGGTGGTTGTCGAGGTGTTCCGCCTCGGCATACAGGAACTGTTCGACCGCGTGCTGCAGATGCACGTCGGCGCGCTGGACGGCCGCGGGCAGCCCGTCGGCGCTGCGGGTGTCGGTGGTCATCGGTTCTCTCCTGCGTGTTCGGAGCGCTTGGCCTCGTCGGCTCGGCGGAGGATTTCGTCCCACGGCAGGCCGTCGACGAGATCCAGCCACCGCTGGTAGAACCCGCGGGCGGCGGTTTCGCTGTAGACATCGTTGGACAGGCCGGGAAGACCGTGACTGTCGCGTTCCTCGAATCCCATCCCCATCTGGACGTTGAACTCGGTGCTGCGCGACTTCCAGCCTCGCAGCACTTGCTGCACCTCGGTCCAGTTCTCGCCGTCATCGGTCTCGAAGACCCCGGCCGGGCTGAAGGAGCGCTGGGTGCCCCGCCGCATTCCCGCCTTGGCCTCCGGCGAGGCATCCTTCGGCACGAACGTCCATGCCCACACCTCGATCTGTCCGGGACCGCGCGGATGCCACACGCGCATCGTGTTTACAGGTCCGAGCCAGGAGAAGTTCGGGAAGATCAGATTGTGCCCCGAGACCTTCACGGCGCGGTCGGCGCCGATCCGCCGGAAGACTTCGTCGCGGTTGGCTGTCTGCCAGGCGCTGTACTCGGGGCCTGCGTGCAGGTCGGGGCCGAATTCGGGGAGCCAGAAGCTCCCCGATCCGTGGCCGTCACCGGCGAACTGCCGGCCCGGTGCGTCAGGCGGTGGGTTGAGCAGACCGTGGAAGGCCGGATCCTCGTGCAGGGCCAGCATCGCCGACGAATGCGAGATCGCGGCGTGGTACATGTCGCTGGCGAACTGCTCCGCCGGCAGCTTCCAGTTGCAGTCGATGACCCACTTCGCGGCGCCCTTGACGAACTCGATGCCGTTGTCCCATCGATCGATGGTCGCGTCGAAGTAGTACGCCATCTCGCCCAGATACTCGACGAAGTCCGGGACCTCGTCCGACCAGGTGCCGAAGTGGAACCCCCGGTAGCTCGCGATGCGGGGGACCTTCGTGGCGCCCCAGGAGGATTTGTCGATCCGGTCACGGTATCCGCGTTGCTGCTGCGGCACGTTGATGAGGTTGCCCTCGAGGTCGTACGACCAGCCGTGGTAGGTGCACGTGAACGCGCGACTCGTGCCCTCGTCCGATCGGCAGATACGCATTCCCCGATGCCGGCACTGATTGAGGAACGCCTTCACCGAGCCGTCTCGCTGGCGCACGACCAGAACCGGATCCTCACCCATGTACGTCTGGACGAACGACCCGGGCTTCGGCAACTGACTGTCGTGCGCGAGGAAGAGCCAGGTCCGGCCGAACACCCGCTCGAGCTCCAGTTCGTAGATGCCCGGGTCGGTGTAGATGGTGGGATTGAGTAGGCCGTGAGCGGGGTCGACCAGCGCATGGATGTCACTCATCGTCGGCCCCCACTGCCACGGCGCTGGGGACGTCGGCAAGGACCTGATGGCCCCACGTGCTGGCCGACCGGTAGTGGCCGACGGTCCACGAGTCGTCGTCCACGAGTCTGCCGTTCCATCCGTACTCGATCGCGAACCCGGACGGTGTGGACAGATAGAACGAGGTCATCGCGTCGTTGGTGTGTTCCCCGAGGGCGCGGACGACCTGTCCTGGCGTCTCCATCGCCAGATCGAGTGCCCGGCCGACGGAGTCGAGGCGGCTGAGCTCGAGCATCACATGGCCGATCCCCGGTTCGAAGCCCGGGATGGCGGCGAGCGCCACCGTGTGGTGACGCGGATTGCAGTGCAAGAAGACTGCATTGGTCGGGCCGAAGGCGATGGTGTCGCTGGGGCGGAAGCCCAGCATCGACTGGTAGAACTCGGCGGATCGCTGCGCGTCGGATGCGAAGAGGAACACATGCCCGAGGCCGAGATCGCCGGTGACGAAGTCGATTCCCCGCGGCGACACGAACGGGGTGTGGTCGTGCGGATGGCCGTACACGACCTCGATCGGGTTGCCGTCGGGGTCAGCGAAGGCGATGAGCCGCTGCACATGCCGTGCACGTGCCAGATCGGCATCCTCCGAGACCGGGACCGAGTTCGCGACCAGGCGGCGGGCGAGCGCGTCGAGGTCCTCGCTGGTCCGCGTCTCGAACCCGAGGGCGAGCAGGGCGTCCGCCCCGGGGGGACCGTCCTCGACCGTCAGCCGGTACTCACGCTCGTCGAACCGGAAGCGGGCCTCGGTGGGGTCGTCGGACGATACGAGTTGGGCTCCGACGATTCGGGTGCCGAACTCCCTCCACTCGTCGACGGGGCCGCGCACACGCAGGTATGCAAGAGCCTTCACAGTGCTCACGGGATTTCCTTTCGTTGACATCTCAGATCCGGCCGCGCAGGAACAGCGTGCTGAGCTGGACGAACCGATCGGCCTGTTCGATCTGCGCCCAATGACCGCAGTGCGGCATGACATGCAGGCGCGCGTTGGGGATTCGCCGGGCGAGCCATTCGCTGCTCTCGGCGGGGACCACCGAGTCCTCGCGGCCGTGGACCAGCAGGACATCATTGCGGATCCGCCGCAGCGATGTCTCCGGGACACGTAGGCCCGGAAGCCCGGGACCGGATTGCGGAAGCCCGAAGGTGAGGAGATGGGATCGGCGCACGTCCGGACGCAGCGCCGTCTCGAGCCGGTCCCGGGCGATCGCGTCGATCTCGTCGCCGAACAGGTCCGGATCGTGGAGCATGTACGAGATCAGCTGCTTCATGCTCTCGAGCGTGGGGTCGTTGTAGAACTCGATGAGCTTGAGCAATTCCCCGGTCGGCGCGGTGTTGCCGCCGCCACCGGCCCCCATGCCGATGACCTTCCCGATCCGGTCCGGGGCGACGGTCAGCATGTTCAGGGCGACGACCCCACCCAGCGAGTTCCCCACGAGGTGCACGCTGTCGAGGCCGAGGGCGTCGACCAGCGCCAGGTTGCTCAGTACGAGCTGCCGGACACGTCCGCTCGGGGGGAGCTCGGCCGGGTGACTCGAGTCGCCCCAGCCGACCTGGTCGATCACAAGACAGTCGTAGTCGTCCGCGAAGGCGGAAACGGTCGCGGCATAGTTCGACAACCCGGTGGCACCGGGCCCCGATCCGTGCAGGAACAGAATCGTCTCCCCGGTGCGCGGACCGGCTCTGTTGAGCCGGATGCGGAAACCGCCGGCTTCGACGTCCGAAGTCTCCATTGTTGTCGTCATCGTCATCCTCTCTACGTCCGGGTGTGCCCAGATTTCACCCCGGGCCGCGGTGGGTGGGGCCACGCCACGGGGCACCTGAAACGCCCCGGCCCGGGCGAATCCGGTTATGGAATAGATTCAGGTCGCGTCTGTTTCGGGATCACCCGGTGACGTCGATGTCGCGCCGGGCGTCCGGGCTCCTCAGTTGGCGGACCAGCCTGCGCAGGTCGGTACCGGCGAACCGCAGAGTCTCGTCCGGAACTGCAATCCTGTTTTCCGCCAGGATTTTTGCCGATCGGACATCGCGCGGCTCGTCCAGGGCGGCTGCGGCGGCAACGCGCCCGTCGCGCACCCAGAAGGCCACGAATCCGGGTTCGGTGGACGAGTCACGGACAATCACGCGGTCGCCGGGCCGCCCGCGCCCGTACATCTGCAGCGTGTGCTGGTACTGGTGCGACCAGAAGTAGGGGATTTCACGGTTGACGGTCGCGTTGCCCGCCATCGACGCTCCGACGGCTGCACCGTGCCGGCGGGCCACGTCCCAGTGCTCGATCCGACCCCGGTGACCGAGGTGCGGGTTGACGTGCGCGGCGATGTCTCCGGCCGCCCAGATCCAGGGGTCGCTGCTGCGGCCCAGGTCGTCGACGGTGATGCCGTCGGCGCAGGCTCCCCCCGCCTGTCTCGCGAGACCGTCGTTGGGGACGACACCGCACCCGACGACGACGGTGGCCGCGTCGAGACGTTCGCCGGTCGACAGCCGCACCGACTCCACTGCGCGCGAGCCCGCGAACGCGTCGACCGTACGGCGCGTCAGGATGCGCACCCCCCGTTCCGTGTGCAGCCGGCAGATGCGCCGGGCGATCTCCGGGCCGACGGCCGCCAGAAGGGGGAGCTCGCCGAGTTCGACGACGGTGACGTCGATTCCGCGGTCCACCGCGGCCGCAGCGACCTCGAGGCCGACGAACCCTCCACCCACGACGACGAGCGGCCCACCCGCCCTCAGCCGGGCGGACAAGGCCGCGGCGTCGGCCGCATCTCGCAGCGTGAGGATGTTTCCGAGGGCGGCCCCGGGGACGTCCAACCGCCGTGCCGCCACGCCGGTGGTGAGCAGCAACCGGTCCGCGACAAGCTCTTCCCCGTCGGATGTGTCGATGCGCCGGTCCGACGGTCGAAGCCGGCACACCCCGACACCGAGGCGCAACTCGATGTCCAGGCGCCGGTACTCCGTCTCGGCCACTATCTCCCGCAGCCTGCGGTCGGAGAGGTACTCCTTCGACAGTGGCGGGCGTTCGTAGGGTGTGTGAGGGTCGGCGTCGACGACGGTGATTCGACCGGCGAATCCGTTGTCTCTCATCGCCGACGCCGCGGCCAGGCCGGCGGCGCCGGCGCCGACGACGACGTGGTGCTTGTTTCGGGTCAAGGTGCCATCTCCTTCACGGAGCGGTTGGGAGGTGCCCCACTCCGCAGGCATGTTGTACGGATCACAGTAGGTTCGCGTGGACACCGCCGTCCATCGACTGTTCCGTGCGCCGGAACTCCGACCGAGACGGTCCTGTGAAGTGTGATGCGGCCCAGCGTTTCTCTCATCTGCGGACCCGAATCGGCACGGCGAATCCGCCGGAGCACGGCCGTGGTCGAGCGTATGCTCACCGCCATGCCTGTCGAACGATCCGGGCGCGCTCAGTACACCGACATCCTGACTGCTCTTCGAGACATCGTCGCGGCCGACAGTGCCGACGACGTGGTGCGCGCGGCACTCACCTCGGCGCGCGCCACCGCGCGTGCCGACGCGGCGTTCTGGATGGACGCCCGCGAGGACGGTCTCCACATGGTGGCCGGGTCGGGTCTGAGTCAGCCCGAAGTCCATGCCCTGAGCCACATACCGCCCGACCGGGGGCTCGGAGGCGAGGTGCTGCGCAGCGGCGGACCGGTGTCGACACCCGACTACAGCGCGGACCCCCGGGCGATCCCCCGGATGCGGCAGCTGCTGGAACGAGAGGGACTGGTCTCGGCGGCGGCGGTGCCGGTGAGCGGAGCCGCACACGTCGACTCGGTGCTGTATGTGGTGTCGCGCGCACGCCGCCCCGTCGAGTCGGAGGAGCTGCGCGCGCTGGCCGGTCTCGCGTCGATGGCCGGGGAGCTGCGCGAGCGGGCCGTGGAACGAGCACGCGCCGCGCAGGACCTGCGGACACTCGAGGACGACCGCGAGCGGTCCCGCGCCGAGCGGGAGCTGTATCTGGCCACGGCCGAATCGATGCTCTCCGGTGCCGGCCTCGACCACTGTCTCGAACTCGCAGGCGACGCGTGGGGCGCATCGGTGCACCTCGAGGGGCCGAACGGCCGCCCGCCGCGGCCGGGCAACCCGACCGTCGACCGAAGCCGCACGACGGGGTGCGTGCGGCAGTTCCGCGTCCCCGGAACGGACAACGCAATGCTGACCCTGCGCGGGGCCGCCGCCACCGGGGACGACTCGGTGCGCGTGCTGGCGGCTCTCGTCGGGATGGACCTCGCGCGGCACCGTGCCGCCCTCGAAACCGAGATCCGCCTCACCGATCACTTGGTGCGGAGCCTGCTGGACGGGTCGAAGGACGAGCTGCGCCGGCTGTGGCATCGGGCTCTGCTGGTCGGGCTCGATCTCGGCGTCCCTCGGGCGGTCGTCGCCGTGGGAGGTGACCGGCACGTGGATCGGGCACTGCTCGACACCCTGGGCCGGCGGGTGCGGACTCGGGTCCCCGACGCGCAGCTGACCACGTTCGAGGGCGACGCGTTCGTGCTGTGGCCTGTGCGCGGCGACGCGGAATCGAGCGTCCTCGCAACGCACCTCGCTGCGATCGTCGAGGAGTGCCGCCCACACGCGCTCGGCGCCGGCATCGGTCCGGTCTGTCGCCGGGCCGAGGACTATCCCGCGGCCGTGCGCGAGGCCCGCTTCGCGCTGCGCGTCGGTGTCCACGGACGACGCGAACGCGCCGTCGTCACCGTCGAGTCTCTCGGAATGTACCGCCTCTTCGCGCACGTCGGCGGAGTCGACGCGCTGGCGGCCGCGGCGGAGGAATCGTTGGCTCCGGTGCTGCGCGCCGACATCCGCGACGGCTCCGATCTGCTTCACACGCTGCAGACGTATCTGGAGAAGGACCGGCGAGCGGCCGAAACGGCCCGTGCACTGCACGTTCACGTCAACACGTTGCGCTACCGCATCGAACGCGTCGGCAAGCTGCTCCGCGTCGATCTCGACGACCCGGATGCTCGCTTCTTCCTGCTGCTGGCGCTGCGGTTGAGCACCGTCGTGGGACGCCGGGACGGCCGCTGACGCGGGCCGCGCGACCGCGCTCCTACGGGCCGGCGCCGCGATCGGCGCCCTGGGCGACGATGTCGGCGCGCAACAACCGGTAGAGGGCGCCGATCTTGCGTTCGAGGTACGCCGCGTCCCCCCCGGACTCGATGACGGCGCCGCGCACGAACGTCACGCTGGTCAGGGCGAGTTCGACCGCGAGCGCGCGCGGGTCCACCACACCGGCCTCTTGCGCGAACGGCTCGATGACGTCCACCAGCTGGTCGCGGGCATAGCCGGTGGCCTTCGCCACCACAGCGGCGAGTTCCGGGTCGGCCGCCCCGTGCCACACGATGTCCGCCTCGAGCTGGAAGTACGAGATGTGTTCGGCTATGGTTGCGGCCGCAGCCGACCAGTACGCGCGCATCGCCTCCTCGGTGGATCCGGAAATATTCACCGCCCGAGGAAGATTGGCGAAGAACCTCCGGCTTCCCCGCTCGATCACCGCGGCGAGCAGGCCGGACTTGCTCTTGAAGTGGTGATAGATCGATCCGACGGGAAGCCCCGATGCACGCCGGATGTCCGCGATGGAGGTCCGGTGGTAGCCCTGAGCCGCCATCAACTCCTCCGCGACGTTCATCAGGTGATCGCGACTGTTCTGTGAAATTGCCTCCGCGCCGGCCATGGATCCGGTCCCCACCTCCCTCGACTCGTCTAGACAGATACGTAACGCGCCCCGAGCGACCGGCCGATCGCGGCCGACGCCTCCCGCAACGGCGAGACGAGTTGCTCTCCGGTGCCGTACCCGCTCGGAAACGCCACGGAGATCGCCGCGACCGCATCGTCGCCCACCAGGACGGGAACCCCTACGCACGCCAGGCCTTTCGCAGATTCCTCGCGATCGAGCGCGTACCCGGAGATGCGGACGCGCTCGAGACACGTGTGCAGGTCGTCCGGACGCACGATCGTGCTGGGTGTGCGCGGGACGAGGACGCGAGATCGCGACGGCGCGGGGCCGAGGGGTGTGTGTGCGAGCAGAGCCTTGCCGACCGCCGTGGCATGAGCCGGCAGCCTGCCACCCACCGAGGCCGGGGTCGACGTTGCACTACCGGTCATCTTCGCCAGATAGACCACGTCGTTTCCGCGCAGGACTGCAAGGTTCACGGTCTGCCTGGTGGCCCGGTGGATTCGTTCGAGGAACGGCAGCGCAGCGTCACGGAGTTCGAGCTCGGCGGAGCAGAGTCCCACCGAGAACAACCGCAGTCCCACCTGATACCGGTCGTCGATACGCTCGACGGCGCCCACCTCCTGCAGCATCGCGAGGAGACGGTGCGTCGTGGACTTGGGCAACCCGCTTCCGCGCGCGAGTTCGCTCAGCGTCATGGACCGTCGGGACTGAGTGAATACACCCAGGATCTCGAATGCCCGCCCGAGCAACGATGCGGTAGCCGCACGATCGTCCGGCGCCGAAACACTGCGGCATTCCAGTCCGGGACGAGGATCTCCTGCCATAACGCCTCCAAGCTGGCTAGAACGATCGTTCCAATGAGGCTATCCACCGACCGGCACCCTGTCAACGAATCACGCCCGTCGCACCGCCTGCGCCCCTCGGGGTCGCGTCCACGTGCCCACCGCCTCGAGTCGATGCCCACAACACCCGGCCCGATCGCTGGACGAGTCATCCATTGAGCACCGATCCGGGTCCGGCCACAGTCGAAGCCATGACATCCGAATCCCCCTCTCCCCCGGACCCGACCTCGGCGCCACGAATTCAGGTTGTGGTCGTCGGCGCCGGCCCCGTCGGACTCGTGGCGGCCCTCGCCGCGCACTCACACGGCCTCCGGACGACAATCCTCGAGGCTGAGGACAGCAACCGGCTCCGACCCGGAAGCCGCGCGACCTACCTCTACCGCGAGACGCTGGACCAGCTCGACGCATTCTCCCCCGGCCTGGGCGCGCGGCTCGCCCACGAGGGCGTGACCTGGCCGCGTATCCGTTCGACGTACCACGGCCGCACCGTGTACGAACGGACCTTTCCGCGCGCGCCCCACGGCGCGTTCGGCGCCAGCATCTCGCAGCGGCTGCAGGAGCGGGCGATGCTCGAGCACGTCGAGAAGGCCGGGATTCCGATCCGGTGGAGCAGTCGGGTCGGCAGCGTATCGTCCACCGAGAACGGGGTCACCGTCCACCTCGTGGACGGCAGCACGATCGACGCAGACTACGTCGTAGCCGCCGACGGTGCGCACTCCGCGGTACGCACGTCGCTGGGAATCGGCATGGAGGGTCCGCGGTCCGACGCGTCCTTCGTCATCGTGGACGTCGACGAGGTTGCCGACGACCCGCTGCCCCTCGTGCGGGAGTTCCACTACCGGCACCCGGCGGTCGAAGGACGCAATGTTCTCGTCCTGCCCTTCCAGGGCGGGTGGCGCCTCGACCTCCAGGCACGCCGAGACGACGACGTCGAGGCCCTCCAGTCGGCCGACGGCACCGCCGCCTGGGTCGCGGCCATCCTCGGCGAACGCTACCGCGATCGCATCGCGTGGGTCTCGCGCTATCGATTCCACCGCGCGGTCGCCGCTCGATTCACGGACCCGCACAACCGGGTGTTCCTCGCGGGTGAAGCGGCGCACCTGTTCGCACCGTTCGGCGGCGGACGCGGATTGAACTCCGGAGTGCGCGACGCGCAAGCCGCGATCGAGGCGTTCGCCGCCGCAGCTCGCGACGGCGGGGACGCCGCCGCCCGGGAACAGGTCGGCGCGGCGGGCGAGACACGCCGCCGTGCAGGGCATTTCAACGCCGATGCCGCCGGTGGCGCGCTCGCCCAGATGGAGGCGAACACCGTGTTCGACCGTGCCGCGCAATGGGGTGCGGCGTTCGCCGCGCGCTGGTGGACCCGACCGGGAATGTGGCTGGACAGCCGGGTGACATCCGGTTCCGCCGAGCGCTTCTCGCCGTCCACCCGATTCTGACCATCACCGCACGCCGAGGACCATCATGATCGATCAACCTCATCCCAGCCCCGGCACCTCGAACACCAGCCTCTGGGACGTGTTCGCCCGCCGCGCCGCCGCCCACCCCGATCGCGAGGCCGTCGTGCACGGTTCGTTCCGCTGCACCTACGGCGAACTGCGGGAACAGGCCGAACGCACCGCCGCCGGTCTCGAAGCGCTGGGGGTGTGCCCCGGCGACCGGGTCGGCATGCTCTCGTACCCGCGCCCCGAAGTCGTCGCCGTCTATCTCGCGTGCGCCCGGTTGGGCGCCCTCTTCCTCGGGATCGGAACGCGGGTGAACGAGAAGGAACTGGACTACATCCTCACGGACGCCACGCCCTCCGTCCTTGTCACCGTGGAACGATTCGAGGGCACGCAGTTCGGTGCCCTCGTCGATCGGGCCGCGGAACGCCACGACATTCGTGCCGTCGTTCGTCTCGGTGACGAGCCAGGCGGGCCAGTGCCCTTCGAGGCGGTTCCCGCACGATCCGTCGCGCGGCCCGTCGATCCCGACGCCCCGCTGTCGATCGTCTACACGTCCGGGACGACGGGGGACCCGAAGGGCGCCGTCGTGACCCATCGCGGCATCCTCACCTTCTCCGCGCTCCTGCGCCACACTCCCGTCGAGGCGCCACGCATCCTGTCGCTCATGCCGATCGACCACATCGGTGGTCAGGGCAACGAAGTCGTGTCCGCCATTCTGTCCGGCGGCACCCTCGTCCAGCTGCCGCGCTTCGAGGCCGGCGCCGCACTCGACGCGATCGAGCAGGAGAAGGTCACCCTCTGGCAGGGAGTCATCCAAACCATGCTCAACAGGCTCATGGCACACGATCGGTTCAAGACCGCGGACCTCGGCTCGCTCGAGCGGTTGTGGTGGGTCGGTCCGTTGCCGGTGAGCCTGGCGGAACGGCTCGCCGCCCGGATCCCCGTCGTCGGCGCCTCCTACGGCATGACGGAGATCGGGTGCATCACCATGACCGATCGGGACATCACCCCTGCGGAGGCGACCCGCACCGTCGGCAAGCCGCTCGACGACATCGAAATCCGGATCGAACCGATCCCGGGGCACCGCCCCGGCGAACCCGGCGAGATCCTCGTACGACGCAACCCGTTGATGCAAGGGTATTGGGGAAAGCCCGACAAGACCGCCGAAGCGATCACGCCGACGGGATGGCTCCGCACCGGCGATCTCGGATACTTCGAGGACTCGGGAAACCTTGTCCTGGCCGGTCGTTCGAAACTGCTCATCCGCTCGGGCGGCTACAACATCTCACCGATGGAGATCGAGCAGGCCGTCGAAAACCACCCCGGCATCCAGCTCGCCGCCGTGGCCGCCGTGCCGGATCCCGACCTCGGCGAGGCCGCCCACATGCTTGCGGTCCCGGCCCGCGGGCACGCCCCGACCGAGGAAGAAGTGAAGAGGTTCCTTCGCGAGCGCCTCAGCTCGTACAAGATCCCCAAGAGCGTGCGGTTCTGCGACCAGCTCCCGTTCCTGGCCAACTCCAAGCTCGACCGCCGGGGCGTGCAACGGATGCTCGACCCGAGATCCGACAGCCCCGCACCCGTCCCGTCCCAGGAGGAACGATGATCGTCTTCGGCAGCACCGCCGATCTCACCCAGCACGTCGGCACACATCTGGGCTCCAGTCCGTGGGTGACGCTGGACCACCGGCACATCCGCGGATTCGGTGAGGCCACACACGACTTCAACTGGATCCACTTCGACACCGAGCGCGCCGCGGCGTCCCCGTTCGGATCGATCATCGCGCACGGCTACCACACGTTGGCGCTGATCGGCGGGCTCATCCAGCAGACCATCGATACGTCCTTCTGCTCCCTCGGACTCAACTACGGTCTCAACAGAGTTCGTTTTCCGGCCGCGGTTCCGGTCGACACGCGGGTACGGCTGGACCTGCACCTGGCCGACACCGTGCCGTTCGACGGCGGCGTCGACGCCGTCTACCGGTGCGTCATCGAGATCGAGGACGGCGACAAGCCCGCCTGCGTCGCCGAGGTGATCTTCCGCTACTACGACTGATACCCGCCGCCCGTCACCCCTGCCTTCGGAGAACCCATGCCTGTCTTTCACGACGGTCTCGCCGAGACCGCTCCTCCCCGTGGCCCGGTCGTCGAAACCGACGTCGCCATCGTCGGGTCCGGCCCCGCCGGCGCCTCCGCCGCACTGTTCCTGTCCACGCTCGGCATCGACAACATCATGATCACCAAGTACCGGTGGACCGCCAATACGCCACGCGCTCACATCACCAATCAGCGGACGATGGAGATCTTCCGCGACGTGGGCATCGAGCAGCAGGTCCTTGCGGAGGCGTCCCCCCACGCCATCATGGGTGACACCGTGTTCTGCACCGCCCTGGCGGGCGAGGAACTCGGGCGGATCCTGGCGTGGGGTACCCACCCCGCACGCGAGGCCGACTACGTGCTCGCCTCGCCGTCCCTCAACTGCGACATTCCGCAGACGCATCTCGAACCGATCCTCGTGAAGAACGCCACGGTCCGCGGTACGCAGACGCGGTTCTCGACCGAGTACCTCTCGCATTCCGAGGTCGCCGATGGGGTCACCGTCCGTGTTCTCGATCGGCTCGACGGCCGCGAATTCGACATCCGGGCCAAGTATCTGATCGGGGCGGACGGCGCCCGCTCCACGATCGCAGCCTCCCTCGACCTGCCGTTCGAGGGCCGGATGGACATTGCCGGTTCGATGAACATCACGTTCCGTGCCGACCTCACCGACCTCGTCGCGCACCGCCCCTCGGTGCTGTACTGGGTGGTGCAGCCCGGCTCGGATGTCGGCGGCATCGGCGCCGGACTCGTCCGCATGGTGCGCCCGTGGAACGAGTGGCTCGCGGTGTGGGGCTACGACATCGAGCTGCCGCCACCGGAGATGAACGACGATCACGCCCGGGAGATCGTCCGCACCATGATCGGTCGCGACGACATCGACGTGGAGATCACGGGCTACTCGCTGTGGGGCAACAACGAGATGTACGCCACGCACATGCAGTCGCACCGGGTCTTCATCGCCGGCGACGCGGCCCACCGTCACCCGCCGAGCAACGGCCTGGGCTCCAACACCTCCATCCAGGACTCCTACAACCTCGCCTGGAAGATTGCCGCCGTGCTGGAAGGACGCGCCGGTCCGGGACTACTCGAGACCTACTCGGTCGAACGTGTCCCTGTTGCCGAGCAGATCGTCAGGCGCGCCAACAAGTCCAGTCGGGAGTTCGTGGGAATCTTCGAAGCCCTCGGCACAACTCGGGTGACGACGGTCGAACACATGCAGGCCGAACTCGCCGAACTCCGGGCCGACACACCCGAAGGTGCCACCAAGAGGCAGGCGCTCGCGGCGGCGATGGAGCTCAAGAACTACGAATTCAACGCTCTCGGCGTCGAGCTGGGGCAGAACTACGCCGGCTCCACCGCGGTGGCCGGGGACGGGAGCGTCCTGCCCGCCCCCGCGCGGGATCCGGAACTCTACTACGAGCCGCACACGTATCCCGGTGTGCGCCTGCCGCATTGCTGGGTAGGCAGTTCGACGAGCAAGATGTCCACGCACGATCTGGCCCACGCCGTCGTGCTGCCCTACGTGCTGGCCTTCAACGCCGCGTCGCTCCCCACGCTCGGCCGGCGCCTCGCCGTCGCGCTGGGATCCCCGACCCCGACGGATCCCGACGCGGCCTCCGCAGCGCTCGACGAACTACGGCGGCGCTCGAACGCTCCGACGTCTCTCGCCGAGCTGGGGATGCGCGAGGCGGATCTTCCCGACGCGGTGCGGCGCTGCCTTGCCGCCGTTCCCGATACCAATCCCACACCCGTCACGCCGCGGAACCTGACCGAGCTGCTGTACGCGGCGTGGTCGGGGCGGCAGACCCGGAGGACTCCGTGAACACCCCATCCGATCACACTCACGAGCCGTTCCACCCGACCGCCCGCCCACTCGACGCGGTGCCCTCCGTATCGCCCGAACAGGCACGACGCGAGCAGGACCTCGTCGACCGGGTCGTCGCGTCGTTCGACAACACCGGTTCGCCGCGCCTGCGTCAGCTCATGCAGGCGCTCGTCCAGCATCTGCACACATTCGTGCGCGAGGTACGGCTCACCGAGCAGGAATGGAGTACCGCCGTCGGTTTTCTCACCGAGTGCGGACACATCACCGACGACAAACGCCAGGAGTTCGTCCTCCTCTCGGACGTCCTCGGTGTCTCGATGCAGACCATCGCCGTCAACAACGAGGCCATCGGCGACGCCACCGCGTCGACCGTGTTCGGGCCGTTCTTCGTCGACGGGTCACCGCGCATCGAGACCGACGGCGACCTGACGTTCGGCGCGAAGGGCCAACCGTGCCGAGTGCAGGGCACCGTCCGCGACCTCACAGGCCGGCCTGTGCCGGGCGCGCGCCTCGAGGTGTGGGAGGCCGACGAGGATGGACTGTACGACGTGCAGTACCGCGACGAGCGCGTCGCGGCTCGCGCTCACCTGTTCACCGGCGACGACGGCCGGTACAGCTTCTGGGGACTGACCCCCACCCCCTACCCGATTCCGCACGACGGTCCGGTCGGGCGGCTGCTCGAAGCCGCCGGGCGGTCACCGATACGCGCGTCCCACCTGCACTTCATGGTGTCCGCGCCGGGACTTCGAACGCTCGTCACCCATATCTTCGTCGACGGCTGCGACTACCTCGACCGCGACAGCGTGTTCGGTGTCGAGGACTCGCTCGTCAAGGACTTCGTCCAGCACTCGGCCCAGGAGACTCCGCCGGACGGACACGACCTCGCGGGGCGCAGCTGGGCGAGCGTCGATTTCGACATCGTGCTGGCGCCCGCCGAGTAGGCCGGCCGTGGCGACGCCGGTACCGACCGTCCGAGTTTGTGCGGCGCGCGCCTAGACGCGGACGGTGACGTCCGGGTTCTCGGGGATGCGGATTCCGGCCTCGGCGAGACGCTGGGCCGCGTCCTCCGCGGTGGACGGCCGGCCGGTGGTGATGTAGCTGCCGGTCGGCACCACGGAGTGGACGATGGTGTCCGGGTAGACGTGCACGAGGTTGAAGCCCTGGGCACCGTCGTGGCCGCGCTGGCACCCGGCCGGAACGTTGAGGTCCTGGGTGTAGCACGTCGAGGAGGCCACGGAGACGGGG
Organism: Rhodococcus sp. ENV425; assembly: GCF_002887785.1. Taxonomy (NCBI): domain Bacteria; kingdom Bacillati; phylum Actinomycetota; class Actinomycetes; order Mycobacteriales; family Nocardiaceae; genus Rhodococcus; species Rhodococcus sp. ENV425. The sequence continues at coordinate 2,184 of NZ_PCZU01000123.1, read as the reverse complement.
ATGTCGGCGAAGGTCGCGGTCGTGGTGTAGTGCAGGTGCCCGGCGAGGATGGTGCGCACGTCGGTGCCGCGCAGCACCTCGGCGAGGCCGGCCTGGTCGCGCAGCTCGACGAGCACGGCCTGGTCGAACACGCTGGGCACCGGCGGGTGGTGCATGGCGAGGATGGTGCCGAAGCGCGCCGACGTCTCGAGTTCCTGCGCCAGCCAGTTCAGCTGTTCCTGCGAGATCTCGCCGTGGTGGAAGCCTGGCACCGAGGTGTCGAGGGTGATGATGCGCAGGCCGTTGACGTCGTATACGCGGTCGATCGGGCCGGTGGACGGCGCCTGATCCAGCAGCAGTTCGCGGAAGGTGGCGCGGTCGTCGTGGTTGCCCATGGCCCACACGATCTGCGCGCCGAGTGCCTGCGCGACGGGCTCGACGAGGCCGCGCAGCTTCGAGTAGGCGTCGGGCTGGCCGCGGTCGGCGAGGTCGCCGGTGAACACGAGCGCGTCCGGCTGTACCTGGGACGCGCGGATATCGGCGAGAATCTGCCGCACCCGGGCGTCGGCGTCGACCGTCCCGTAGAGCAGTTCGTCTCCGCCGACCAGGTGGGTGTCGGTGATGTGCAGCAGGGTGTGCGAGGGCCTCGGGTATTCGGCTATTCGCTCGGCCCCACGAGGGCTGCCCATGATCTCTCACTTCCGTTCGCCGACGTGCTCAGGCGCACACGTCGAGTATGACCATAGTCGAACGGGTTCGGGTTGCCCTTGGGCACCCCGGAGTCGACGCGACGGCGAACAGGGCGGAAACCTCGGGTGCCGTCAGGCGAGGTGCGCCCCCAACGGCGTGGATTCCGGCTGGTCGAGGCGCCAGAACATGCCGCCGTCGCACGATTCGACGTCACCGCTGAGGTAGCTGGCGACGGCGACGGCGGCGGTGGTCGGATCGGGAAACCGCCGGCCCTCCATCGGACCGGCCGTGATCTCGAGGACGCCGGTGGCGGGGTCGAACCGCCCCTTGACCCGGTAGCCGTCCCAGTCGGCGAGCACCGGCAGCCGCGGGTCCTCGGCGACCTCGGGTTCGGCCGCCCCGCGTGCCTTGCCCGAGGCGCTCGCCTTGCGCGCGCGGTTGCGGGCGAGCCGCTCCTGCTCGGCCTCGGCCGCGTCGTCGTCGGTGTAGCGGGTGGTGTCCTTGGCCGGCGTCAGGCCGAGCAGGTCCCAGCGGTCCTTGCCGTGGGCGACGCTGCTGAGCGGGATGGCGTGGCTTCCGGTGCGGGTCCGGCCGCGCGCATCGGCCATCCAGATGTCGACCTCGGCGGCGATCCCCGCCGCGACCTCGTCGGACGGAAGCACGAAGTACGTCACCGGGGTGCTCCCCAGGTCCACGAAGACCCAGAACTGCGAGCCCGTGTCGTCGGCGTCCGGCAGGGCGTCCTGCCGTCGCGCCTGCCAGTCCCCGTCGATCTTGGCGCGGACGCGCACGATGCAGCTGTCCCCGTCGACGCCCCACACCTGGACCGGGTTGCGCGGCAGGTGCTCGAGCCGCTCGGCGCGGCCCCCGCGCTGGATGACCTCGGAAATGAAGGCTTGGATGCCTCGACCGGCCGTATCTTGCACTCGACTGCGTCCATTTCTGTGCTGCGCCCCGTACGCATCGGTGAGCTGTGTTGCGACGGGTCCAACGCGGCACGACTCGAGTTTCTGTACTCCAGAGTACGGGCAGGGGTTCGGCGGTGGCCGGACGAGTCGGCCTTCGGTGGGTCGGACCGGGTGCCGCGACGATGTCCGCCCCGCGCCGACGAGGGGTAATTTTGCTGCCATGAGCACGTCCTGGCAGGACCCGAAGGCTGTGAACCTGATGCTCGACGACTGCGACACCTGGGCGGTGGTCGGGCTGTCCGGCAATCCCGGCCGGACCGCGTATCGGATCGCGCGCCTGTTGCAGGAGCGCGGCAAGCGGATCGTCCCCATTCATCCGAACGCGCCGACGGTGCTCGGCGAGCAGGGCTACGCGTCCCTCGCCGACGTCCCGTTCCCCGTCGAGGTGGTCGACGTGTTCCGCCGGTCGGAGTCGGCGGGCGAGTTCGCCGACCAGGCCGTCGCGATCGGCGCGAAGGGCGTGTGGTTCCAGCTCGGCGTGATCGACGAGGACGCGTTCCGGCGCACCACCGAGCAGGGCGTGGCGATGGTGATGGACGCGTGCCCG
>NZ_PCZU01000122.1:0-627 GCF_002887785.1 Rhodococcus sp. ENV425 | reverse complement strand
TCGCCCACGACGCCGGCAGGAGGCGCGCCGGGTGAACAACCGCGACGAGATTTCTTTCGATTGCCGGCATCTCCGCATACGGGCTACGTAGGCGCACATGCCCGTCTGGCCTCTGCGGGGATGTCCCACGCCGGCCGATAATGCCTTGTTTGCAGGATAATTGATCGCGCTCTGTCCGGCGCTGTGGTTCATCGCAGTCGGCGACGGCTTGCTGAACGTTCCGACAAGGACAGATGACATTCGATCGCGCTGTGCGAGTGCATTATTGCTGTTGCTTTCCGTCTATGCCGTTGTGGCCAAGCCGATGTCGTCCTGCACGAAGGTGCCGCTCGCGGTGTGCCGGTCAATTCAGCTCCGGCAGAGCCTTATTGGACTAGTTCGGGATGGCCGGCCGTCGGCGACCAACAATTGACAATTTTCGTAGTCTGACTCATAGTTACATGCAATCGAGGTCTGGATCACACATCCCGCAGGAGTGTTCGAAGAGCGTTTCGATCGATAAGCACTCCGGGGGAGTCCAATTGGGACGAGACAATCGGCAGCCTGCAATCGTGACCAATGCGTTCGGAGGCCGTGCCGGCGAACGGGAGGAGAATCGTGGGAGTCGAAGTAGCTGTCGAGGGGTTG
>NZ_PCZU01000121.1:0-4617 GCF_002887785.1 Rhodococcus sp. ENV425 | reverse complement strand
GGCCGCCCTCGACGACCTCACCGGATCGTCGCGGTGATCCCGCCCGACGTCGGCGACGTCGTGCGCCGCTGGAACCCGGAGGGATGGGCGCGGCTGCACGCCACGTCGGACCCGCCGCGGATCCGGGTGGCCGGGGTCGACGGCTGCGGCCGCGGGGCGCTCGTCGACGAGCTCACCGCGCTCGGCCCGGCCGTCGACTACGTCCATGACGGTCCCGCGACCGTCGTGCTGATGGTGTTCGAGGCGTCGGCCCACCTCGGCCGGACCGAACTCGCCGTCCTCGAGTCCGCCGGGCGCGGCAGCGGCCGCGTGGTGTGCGCGCTCACCGGAACCGACGTGCACCCGGACTGGCGGGTGGTGCACGAGCGGGACGTCGCGCTGCTGCAACGGCACGCACCCTGGCTCGGTCCGGTGACATTGCTGCCCGTCGGGACGTCGCTCGCCGCCCGCGCCCGTGCTGTCGGCGGCGACGCGGGAGCGGTGCTGCGGCTCGAATCCGGGATCGTCGACCTGCACGAGGCGCTCACGGCGGCGCTGGTCCCGGGTCCGCATGCGGGCCGGGCCCTGCGCAGCGCCGTCGTCGCCGAGACCCGCCACCTCGTGGTGCAGGCGATCGCTGCCCTGCGCGCCGGCGACGACACGGGGGCCCTGCGCGCCGAACGGGCGCGGTGGAGCCTGCGGGCCACCACTCCCGCCGACGACGGAGGGCTCCGCGCCGAGCTGCAACGGGCCCGCATCGACACCGCGCAGGCCGTCGCGGCGGCCGTGCGCGCGGCGTCCGCCGAATTTCGCGACGCGATCGAGACGGTGGACCCGGCGCACGTGCCGCACCTGCTCGACGACGTGGTCCGCGACCTGCACGCCCGGGTCGGCACGGTCGTCACCGAGCGGCTGGCCCGGATCGGACCGGGTGACCCGGAGCCGGCCGGCCCGGCCACCGTGCCCCCGCGGTCCGCGCCGCCGTCCCCGCGACGTCCCGTGGAGGACCGCCTCACCGTGCTGATCGGCGCGTCGGCCGGGGCGGGGCTGGGACGCGTCGCGGTGTCCCCGCTGTCCCTGGTGCCCACGCTCGAGCTGGCGACGGTACCGCTGAGCCTGCTGCTCGGCGCGGCGGCGGCGTGGTGGCTGGTGCGGGTGCGGCGACGGCTCGCCGAACGGGACCGGATGCGCAGGTGGGCGCTCGAGGAACTCGTCGAGGTGCGCGCCGAGCTCGAGGCCGTCGCGCTCGAGCGCATCGTCGACGCGGAGGCCCGGCTCGGGTCCGCGCTCGCCGTCGCGCGCACCGCCCGGCTCGCCACGGCGCGCGACCGCATCGCCGCCCTCGACGACGAGCTGAGACGTCGCGCCGAGGACCGTGCCGGGCAGCTGGCGGCGTGCGAGCGCGATTTCGCCGTGCTCGCCCGGGCGGGAACCGCCGGCCGGCCGGGCGCGTCCAACGGGACGACAGCGTCCGATGGTGTGACACGGCAGTGAGGAGCGCGCGATGGTGGACGGATTCGCCGGCACCGACGACCAGGTGTGGGAGCCCGACGTGCCCGTCCCGGGACGTCCCGCGTTCGGCCCGGGGCTGGCCCCCGCGCTGCTCGACCCGGCTGGACCGGGCGCGCTGCCGCCGGCCGTGGACGTCGACGGCGACGGCCTGCTCGACACCGTCACGTTCGCCACCGCGGACGCACTCGTCGTCGCATCGGACACCGACGCTGACGGGTGGTTCGACCGGGTCACCGAACTCGGCGACGACGGACGATTCGGGGTGTGGCAGTTCCGGCGCGACGTCGACGGTGCGGAGCACTGGACCCGGATTGACGAAGGTCACCTCGATCGAGGAAAGTGAGGCAAATCGCCCGTGCCCCGGGCGTGCGAGGCGGGTACTGTGTTCGCCCTCTGAATCGTTTCTGTGACATTTCCGACCGGCCCCGATTGCCATCACCCCGAAGTCCGGCGTTAACCTCTATGAATAGGACATCCGGCGCCCGCCTCGTCCGTTCGGCCACGGAGGAAGCGGGTGGTACCCCTGCCGAGAGGGGGAGTCCGGGTCCGCCGCTGGTCCCTGGGACGGTTCGTCGCAGGTCGGGGGAGGGATCCGGTTCCGGCGCACCCCAGGAGAGTTTGATGACCTCAGTGACCATTCCCGGTCTGAACGGCACCGATGGCAAGCCCCCGACCCAGCACGCCGAGCTGCTCGCATGGGTACAGGAGGTCGCCGAACTCACTCAGCCCGACCGGGTCGTCTGGGCCGACGGGTCCGACGCGGAATGGGACCGGCTGACCACCCAGCTGGTCGAGGCCGGGACCTTCACCCGCCTCAACGACGAGAAGAAGCCCAATTCCTTCCTGGGCAACTCCGACCCGTCGGACGTCGCGCGCGTCGAGTCGCGCACCTTCATCTGCTCGCGCAACGAGGTCGATGCCGGACCGACCAACAACTGGATGGATCCGGCCGAGATGCGGGCGACCATGACCGAGCTGTACCGCGGCAGCATGCGCGGGCGCACCCTCTACGTGGTGCCGTTCTGCATGGGCCCGCTCGGCGCGGACGACCCGAAGCTCGGCGTCGAGATCACCGACTCGGAGTACGTCGTCGTCTCCATGCGCATCATGACCCGCATGGGTACCGCGGCCCTGGAGAAGCTGGGCACCGACAAGCCGTTCGTCAAGGCCCTGCACTCGGTGGGTGCGCCGCTCGAGCCCGGCCAGAAGGACGTGCCGTGGCCGTGCAACGACACCAAGTACATCACCCACTTCCCGGAGGACCGGGAGATCTGGAGCTACGGCTCCGGCTACGGCGGCAACGCCCTGCTCGGCAAGAAGTGCTACTCGTTGCGTATCGCTTCGGCCATGGCGCACGACGAGGGCTGGCTCGCCGAGCACATGCTGATCCTCAAGCTGATCTCGCCGGAGGACAAGGCCTACTACGTGGCGGCCGCGTTCCCGAGTGCCTGCGGCAAGACCAACCTCGCGATGATCCAGCCGACCATCCCGGGCTGGCGCGCCGAGACCCTCGGCGACGACATCGCCTGGATGCGTTTCGGTGAGGACGGCCGGCTGTACGCGGTGAACCCGGAGTACGGCTTCTTCGGCGTCGCCCCCGGCACCAACCACGGCTCCAACCCCAACGCCATGAAGACGATGGAGGCCGGCAACACGCTGTACACCAACGTCGCGCAGACCGACGACGGCGACGTGTGGTGGGAGGGCCTGGAAGGCAATCCCGAGCACCTCATCGATTGGAAGGGCAACGACTGGACTCCCGAGTCCGGCACCCCGGCCGCGCACCCGAACTCGCGCTACTGCACGCCGATGTCGCAGTGCCCGATCCTCGCCCCCGAGTGGGACGATCCGCAGGGTGTGCCGATCTCCGCGATCCTGTTCGGCGGTCGCCGCAAGACGACTGTGCCGCTGGTGAGCGAGTCCCTCGACTGGCAGCACGGCACCTTCCTCGGCGCGACGCTGTCGTCCGAGCAGACCGCCGCCGCCGAGGGCAAGGTCGGCACCGTCCGTCGCGACCCCATGGCGATGCTGCCGTTCATCGGTTACAACGCCGGCGACTACCTGAACCACTGGATCAACATCGGCAAGTCCGCGGATGCGGACAAGCTGCCGAAGATCTTCTACGTCAACTGGTTCCGTCGCGGCGACGACGGCCGCTTCCTGTGGCCGGGCTTCGGTGAGAACTCCCGTGTGCTCAAGTGGATCGTCGACCGCATCGAGCACCGGGCCGGCGCCCAGACCACGCCGATCGGCTTCGTGCCGACCGCCGCGGACCTCGACCTCGAGGGCCTCGACGTCGACCGCGACGACGTCGACGAGGCGCTGAAGGTCGACGTGGCGGAGTGGAAGGAAGAGCTGCCCCTCATCGAGGAGTGGTTCGAGTTCCTCGGCGAGAAGGTGCCCTCCGGCATCCGCGACGAGTTCGAGGCCCTGAAGCAGCGCCTCGCCTGACGCCTGATCGACCGAATGTCACATCGGATCGCTTGTATCGATCCGATGTGACATTCGGCGTTTCAGGGATGCTCAGGACGACTGACTCGCGAGCCACTCGTCGATGCGACGTCGTGCCTCTTCGGGCGCGACGTCCTCGACGCGCGTCATGATCGCCCACCGGTGCCCGAACGGGTCGAGGATCGTCCCGAACCGGTCTCCGGTGACGAACGTCGAGGGTTCCTCGAAGACCTGCGCACCCTGCTCGACCGCGCGGGCGAACGTCGCGTCGGCGTCGGTGCAGTACAGCACGTAGGAATGGTCGACGGTGTTCGTCCCGTCGGGCGCGCGCAGCCCCATGGCCGGCGCGGGGTCGCTCAGCTGGAGCCGGCCGTGCCCGAAGTCCAGTTCGGCGTGCGCGATCGTGCCGTCGGGCCCGTCGGTTCGTTCGACGACCTCGGCGCCGAAGACCGTGCGGTAGAACTCGACGGCCCGGGCCGCGCCGTCGACGACGAGGAACGGCGTGAGGGAGGTGTAGCCGGCGGGGATCGGATTCACGGAATGCGTCATGCGACGAGTCTCGCGTCGTCTCCGCCGGCCGTATTGAACATTTCCGACATTCCCCGGGACGGCGGTGGTGGGCCGAATGTCACACAGGTTCGATTCGGGCTGACTCAGGTGGTCCATGCGACACGC
>NZ_PCZU01000120.1:62061-92544 GCF_002887785.1 Rhodococcus sp. ENV425 | reverse complement strand
ACGTCACCGACGGCGACGAACGGACGCTGACCCTGCGGCTGACGTCGCCGCGCGGGGCGCCGACGATCGGGCTGTGGGTGGACGGGACGTCCGCGGCGGTGCGGGAGGCGGTGGTGGCCGGGCGGAGCGCCGCGCCGGCCGCGTCGTTCGGGTTCCTGTTCTCCGGGACCCCGGCCGAGGGCATCGAGGTGCGGCTGACCGTCGCCCCGCGCGACGGCGCGGTGGTACTGCACGTCGCCGACGTCACCGACGACCTCACCGTCGTCCCGGGATACACCGCTCCGGAGAACCGGGCCGTGGTCACCCCCGCGGTCACGGTGACCCGCACCGTCCGGTTGTGATCATGCCGTGCCGAGCGGCCACTCGTGAACGGGCTTGCCGCCCAGCATGTTCCGGATGTAGTCACGCATCATTCCGTGCAGGGCGGTGCGCCGGTCGGCGCCGGCGTCCTCCCGTTCGACGACCTGCGCCCGCTGCCACGCCGCCCCGGTCTGCCGGTTCAGGCACCGGCCTTCGATGATGCCCAGGTACCGGTCCCGCGCCTGCTGCGACAGTCCGAAGGCGGTCAGGCCCGCGTCCGCCATCGGCAGCAGCCGGCGCAGCACGAGTTCGTCGGCGCCCACCCAGCCCAGGCCGGGCCAGTACAGCCGCGCGTCGAGGCCGTACTTGGCCCCGATCCCGAGGTTCTCGCGGGCCGCGTCGAAGCTCATGAACCGGCACAGCGGCACGTCGGCGTCGACGAGGGCGCGCAGCGCCCCGTAGTAGAACGCGGCGTTGGCCATGATGTCGAGCACCGTCGGGCCCGCCGGCAGCACCCGGTTCTCGAGCCGCAGGTGCGGGTGCTCGTCGGCGACGTCGTAGACGGGCCGGTTCCAGCGGTAGATGGTGCCGTTGTGCATCTGCAGCTCGCGCAGCTGCGGAGTCCGGCCGGCATCGAACTCGGCGATCGGATCGACGTCGGACACCTCGGGCAGCAGCGCCGGGAAGTACCGCGAGTTCTCCTCGAACAGGTCGGTCACCGAGTCGATCCAGCGCTCGCCGAACCACACCCGCGGCCGCACCCCCTGATTCTTCAGCTCCTGGGTGCGAGTGTCGGTGGCCTGCGCGAACAGCGGGATCCGGCTCTCGTGCCACAGCACCTTGCCGGCGAGGAACGGGGAGTTCGCGGCGAGCGCCACCTGCACCCCGGCCAGGCACTGAGCGGCGTTCCAGTGGTCGGCGAAGTCCTCCGGGGCCACCCGCAGGTGCAGTTGCAGCGACGTGCAGGCCGCCTCCGGCACGACCGAGTTGGCGTCGGCCCGCAGCTGTTCGGCGTCGTCGCGGCCGGGGAGGGGCACGCCGTCGAGATCGAGCTCGATGTCCTCCCCGCGTGCGGCGAAGATCTGCTCGTTGAGGGCCTCGTAGCGCGGGTTGGCGGTGATGCGCTCCCGGTCGAGGTGGGCGAGCTCGAGCGTGGGCAGCATGCCGATCATGACGAGCTGGGCGTCCTGCCGGTGCATCCGCGTGTCGGCGCGGCGCAGCGACTCGCGCAGGGTGTTCTCGATGTCGAGGGTGGCGTCACCGGCGAACGGCCCGGGGTCGACGTTCATCTCGACGTTGAACTGGCCCAGCTCGGTCTGGAACACGGCGTGATCGTCGATCGCCTGCAGGACCTCGAGGTTGCACATGGCCGGTTCCATGTCGTCCTGGACGAGGTTGAACTCGATCTCCATGCCGAGCAGCGGCTCCGGCCGTTCGCGCGCGTCGGTGAAGGCGCCGTCGCGCAGCATCCGGTCCAGGGCGGCGAGGCAGGCCTGCACCTTGGTGCGGAACTCGCGCCGGTCGGCGCGGGTGAAGGAGCGAGCCTTGATCTGCGTGCCCATGGAGCCGTGTCCCTCTCCCCCGCTAGGTGATGATTCGTCAGCCTAGCGGCCGAGCGACCGCAGTTGGGGGTGAGCGTCAGACGGCGCGGTAGCTGCCCCAGTCGGCGACGACGCCGCGGGTGCTGAGCCAGGCGTTGGGGTCGGTCTTGCCGCCGGCCTGGTCCCACACCTCGAAGTGCAGGTGCGGGCCGGTGGACCAGCCGCGGTTGCCGACGGTGGCGATCTGCTGACCGGCGGTCACCCGCTGGCCGGCACTGACCTGGTAGGTGTCGACGTGGCCGTAGACGGCGGTGGTGCCGTCGTCGTTGAGGACGCGCACCCACTGGCCGTAGCCGGAGGCGGCGCCCGCGTCGAGGACGGTGCCGTCGGCGGCGGACTTGATCGGCGTGCCGATCGGGGCGGCGATGTCGATGCCGCCGTGGTGGCTGCCCCAGCGGGGGCCGAAGTCCGAGGTGAGCGTGCCCGAGACGGGCTGCACGGTGGCAGGCTTGGCGGGGTTGAGGTTGTTCAGCCAGCCCTGGCCCGCGGCGAACTGGTCGACCAGGGTGTCGAGCTCCGGCGGCAGGGCGGGAGCGGCGGCGTGCTCGTGGCCGTGCTCGTCGGCCGGGGCGGGCGCACCGGGCAGCTGCGGGAGCTCGAAGCCCTCGGGCAGCAGGCCCTGCGGCACCTCGAACGGCAGGGTGCCGGTCTGGGCGGGGGCGGGCGCGGCACTGGCCGTGCCGGCGGCGAGCTGGGCACCCACGGCGAAGAAGGCGCCGGTGGCGGCGGCCACGGTGGCGGCCTTCACGGGTGCCGACGGACCGGTGGGCTCGACGCGGTGCCGGCCGCGGCCGGAGGACGCACCGGACAGATCCATCTCGAAGGTGGTCGCTTCGTCGCCTGCCCGCTGGTGCCGTCCCACAGTTGCTACCTCATCCGTCGTCCGTTGCGCGCCGGGTGTGCCCCGGCCGTTTCTGGCGACTCAAAGTAACAAAACGATATAGGGCAGCGCCAGCGTTACGTTTCGGACACTTCTGCGGTGGGTACCGACGGCGACCCGGCGGCAGCCCGGCCGGATGCAGCCCTGCCCCACCCGCGTGAACTGCGGAAACACCCTCCTGGTGCGCGCGGGCGGGGTTGGGACGTCCGCCGGGGCCGGCGGCTCCCGGCGCCGCCTCGCGCGCATACAGAACCGCGAGGAGACGACGGCAGTTATGTGATTGTGATCACAGCGGAGCGCCCGGCGCGTCAGCCGATGTACGCGATGGGCGCCTCGGGGATGTAGTCGACGCACGAGAGCAACGGGGTGGGCGACGGGCTGAGGTAGCCGGTGTCGAATGCCTGGATGCGCTGCTCGGCGGTGCCGTGGGTGCGCTCCGGCCCCTTGTCCTCCCCCACCGCGGCGAACGCCCGGCCCAGCGACGCCAGGTCGGTCTGCTCGACCGTGACGCCGAGGTCGCGTTCGGAGTACGCGACGAAGGCGCCCGATCCACAATCGGCCTGGTTCTCGTAGGGGATGGCACTGTTGGGTTCGGCCGGGTCGGGCTCCGGCAGTGCCAGCATCGTCTGGAAGTGATGCGTCACCTCGTGGCTCAGCACCGCGGCAATGGCGATCTCCCCGTAGCCGTTCACGAGGTCCATCGCCGCCTTCTCGCCGATGTAGAGGCTGCGGTCGGCCGCGCAGTACATCAGCGAGTTCTCGTCGTAGGCGCAGCCGGGCGCCGCCTCCCCCGACTTCCCCGCCGCCACCGAGTAGTAGGCGGTGGGATGCGGCATGTCCTGGTACGTGGCATCGATCCACGACTCGATCGACGGAAGGAAGCACTGCACATACGGTCCCATCGCGTCCGTCGTGTACTGCCCGGTGCTCCCGGCGGCGAACGGACACTCCGCTGTGGGCGAAAGCTGTTGCAGGGCAGACTCGTCCTCCGCGGCGGCCGGAGCGACGGCACCCAGGGCGGGCACCACGGCGGCGACGGCCACGGCGGCGAAGCGGATCGTGCGCGAGATCGAGCGAGGCATGAGTACTCCCGGGGACGAGGATTCGGCGTGCGGATCCACCCTCCGGCACGCCACGGCCGCACTCCAGGGCTCTTCGGGCTGCACACCGCACCCCGAGGGGGACGGTTCCCACCCCCGGGGTCACTGGCCGCACCTCCGACCGAAGGTCACCGGCCGAAGGTCACCGGCCGCAGGTCACCTGCCGCACCTCCGGCCGAATGTCACATGCGTTCGGTTGGATTGACGGCGTGTGACATTCGGGTGCACGACCGGGCGGGAACGGCGATCGCCCTCACGGGCGCCGCGATCTACGGGTCGAGTTTCCGCACCCCGGCCCCTGCTGTCCGCCTCGCACGCCTCCGACCAGGCCTGGACCATCACGTGGATCGCCGTCGGCGCGGCGGCGGCGCTCGCCGTGCCGCTGGTTCCGCGACCGTTTCACACCGGCGCCGCGATCCCGGCTACACTCACACCGCGCATCGAATCGGCACCGCCGGTCCACCGCGCGCCGCCCTCGTAGCTCAGGGGATAGAGCACGGCTCTCCTAAAGCCGGTGTCGCAGGTTCGAATCCTGCCGGGGGCACAAGAGACCGCTGGTCGAGCTCACCCGCAGCCGCTCTCTACGGACCGCCACTCGCGGGAAGCGGGCGAACCAGCGCGATGCCCCTGCTCCAGCCGCTCGATCAGTCCGCCTGCACGCCAGGGGCGATGTCCAGCCGTAGATACGACTCGACGCCGAACAGTCGGTGCATCCTCCTCGATGCCGACGACAGATGCGGTTCCGCCTCCGCCGCCGGCACGATCACGGGAGCGACGGCGTCGTAGCGCACGCCCTCGCGCTCGAGGACGCAGCCCCCGCCCGCCAGAACGTTGCGGCACCAGTCGACGTCGGTGCCGTAGGGCAGATGGATGAAAAACGACTGTCCGGATCGTTCCGCCCACACCGGGGTCACGTATGGCCTTCCGGATGTGCGACCCACGTGATGCACCGCTGTGACCGTCTTCCCTCCCCTCTTCAAGATCACCGGGTTGAGGACGACCTTGTTGTACCGGCGCAGGGCAGTCAATGCCGGCTTCCAGCGCGAGCGCCACACGACGACACGGATCACCGTGAAGACCGTGTCGACGACGAGCACGACGCCGCCGAACACCCACTCCGCCAGTCGCCGGAGCGTTGCCTTTTCGGTCACGGGTCCGCCCTCTCGCTCAGGAGGAATCTCGACCCGGATCGCTGCGTGGCGGCGAGCGGTCCACGGCACCCGGCCCGTCCTCGGAGTTCGCCCACCGGAGGAACCTCGCCGCGAGGTCGGCACGGATCTCTGCGAGAAAATCGCCGTCCCGGGCGTGATCCAACTGCTCGACAGTGTCCAGTTCAGCCCGTACCGTCGCGGCCTCGTCGCCCCGAAGGCTCGCGATCCACCGTTCCACCGGGCCGGGCGGTGCGGGAACCGGACGGGGTACCACCACGTACTTCTCGAATACGTTCCGGAACCGCTCCCAGCATTGCTGTTCCTGCTGCAGAAGGAACCACGGCCATTCGACGATCCGGCCCTGGAGGCACACCTTCTTCGAGGGACCGTACTCGAGCGGATTCCACTGCGGCGGACGCGTGAACACGACCTGCAGGTCCACACAGTCCTGATCGCTGCCGGGCGTGCTCATCAGCGAAATGGTGTGCAGGTTCCTACCGTCTCCGGGACACCGGTATCGGATCGTCGGCGCTCCTTGGCACGGCGCATAGTAGCCTGCCGGCGATATCGCCGCGCCGTTCACGATCCAGCCGACGGACAGGTCGTCCTGGCCGTGCTCGAAGGACATCAGCACGGTTTCGGAAAAATCGACCCGACGCCCCACCCAGACACCGCGACGACAGAGCGACGGCGTCTTCGTGTAGTCCTCGATCACGAAATGCCGCCCGGCTTCCGAACGTTCCCGGGACTTCTCGACGAGCGGGTAGGTCATCGTTCCCCCTCTCGGCTGCCTCGACTCAACGGTAGATCGAGGAGCGGACCGGGGAGGCGGTTTCGCCCTGCGGGATGAGGCCCTCTCAGCGACGGGTCGGCTGGACAGCGGATCGCTGCCTGCTCATTCCGCGTCTCCGCGCTCCGCGTGTGCGGCCTGCTCCGCGGCCACGGCCGCGGCGACGTGCGCTTCGGCGGCCGTCTTGTCCACGCCGAGACCGGTGAGGACGCCGTTTCCGTCCTCGTATTCGAGGAGGGCGAGGAGGATGTGCTCGGTGCCGATGTAGTTGTGCCCGAGACGAAGTGCCTGCCGGAACGTCAGCTCCAGGGCCTTGCGCGCACGCGCGTCGTAGGGGATCAGGTCGGGCACGTCCCCGGCCGCCGGCGGGAGCTTCTCCACCACGGCGCGACGGACCGCGTCCGGCGAGACGTCCTGCGCGACGAGCGCGCGGACCGCGAGGGCGTCGGGCTCGCTCAGCAGACCGAGGACGAGATGTTCGCAGGTGATCTCGGCGTTGCCGGCCGCCCGGGCCTCGTTCTGTGATGCCATGACGACGTTACGGGCGCGTTCGGTGAATCGGCTGAATCCTTGTTCGGGATCGAGATCGGCAGAACCCTTGGGCACGAAGCGCTTCTGGGCCGCCTGCTTGGAGACGCCCATGCTGCGCCCGATGTCGGTCCAGGACGCGCCGGAGCGGCGGGCCTGGTCGACGAAGTGGCCGATCAGATGGTCGGCGACCTCCCCGAGATGCTCGGCGGCGAGGACCGCGTCGGTCAGTTGTTCCAGGGCGTCGGTATGCACCTTCTTGATGGCATCGATGAGGTCGTCGAGCCGGACGGGATTGCTCATGGGTACCGGGTTCGTCATTCGTCAACCATAGGTTGACGCACTCATGGTCGTCAATGCCCGGTTGACGATCGATCCGGTGCACCTCGCCGGCACCGCGAGGCGGGTACTGTCGTCGCATGGACCCCGACGTCCGCGCTGGTCACCGGGCCGATCGCCGCCCGCGGCGCGAGCCGATGATCGCGCCCAGCCTGGCCTCGGGCGACCTGGCGCGCCTGGCCGACGAGGCGCGGGCCGTGGCCGGTGGATCCGATCGGGGCGCGGACTGGCTGCACGTCGACGTGATGGACGGACACTTCGTCCCCAACATCACCTTCGGGGTGCCGGTCGTGCGGTCCCTCGCCCGGCACACCCCGCTGCCGCTCGACTGCCACCTGATGATCGAGGATCCCGACCGGTGGGCGGTCGACTACGCGGAGGCGGGCGCGCACAACGTCTCCGTGCACGTCGAGGCCGTCCGCGACCCGGTCGCTCTCGCCGGCCGCCTGCGCGACGCCGGCGCCCGCGCCGGTCTCGCGCTCGCGCCGCAGATCCCGCTCGAGCCGCACATCGGCACGCTCGCGCACTTCGACACGCTCCTGGTGATGAGCGTGCCTCCGGGATTCAACGGCCAACGGTTCATCCCCGAGATGCTCGACAAGGTGCGCGCGGCGCGACGCCTGGTCGACGCGGGGGAACTCGACGTGCTCATCGAGGTCGACGGCGGGGTGAACCTCGACACCATCGGGGCTGCCGCGGCGGCCGGCGCCGACTGCTTCGTGGCCGGCACGGCCGTCTACGGCACGGACGACCCGGCCCGCGCCGTGCGCCTGCTGCGCGAGAAGGCCCGGGCGGCGTACGGGAGACCGTGACGAGCGGGAGACAGGACGAACGGGCGACAGGACGAACACGGGAACGGGCGCCGAGAGACATCTCGGCGCCCATTCTCGAGTGACGGCTCAGCTCCCCAGCGCGTCGATCGCTGCCTGCAACCGCCGGGCGGCCTCGTCGGCGACGGGCTGCAGCCCGGGATCCTCGGCCACCTGCACCATCAGTTGCGGGTTCATGGCCTCGACGTGCACCAGGCCGGCGTCCTCCGGATCGCGCCGGACGACGACGTTGCACGGCAACAGCAGCCCGATCTGCCGATTGACCGATACGGCCTGGTGTGCGAGCGGCGGGTTGCACGCCCCGAGGATGACGTACGGCTCCATGTCGACGTCGATCTTGGTCTTCAGGGTGGCCTGCATGTCGATCTCGGTGAGCACCCCGAAGCCCTGGTCCTTCAGCGCCTTGCGGGTGCGCTCGACGGTGTCGCCGAGCGGGGCGCGCAGCGTGGTGGCGAGAGCGAGTGTCATGCTGCTCCTTCGTGGTTCGCTGTTGTCAGGCGAGCGCGAGGAAGAGCTTCTCGAGTTCCTCCTCGGTCAGCTTGTCGACGCAGGTGTCGTCCTGCTCGTCGAGGACACACTGCCGCAACCGGGTGGCGACGATCTTGAATCCGGCCCGGTCGAGGGCGCGCGAGACCGCGGCGAGCTGGGTGACCACCTCGCGGCATTCGCGCCCGTTCTCGATCATGGAGATCACGCCGGCGAGCTGGCCCTGTGCGCGGCGCAGCCGGTTGAGCACCTGGGTGGTGGATTCTGCGGCATTCACGGTGTTAACTGTCATGGTCGGCCCCTTCATACTGAAGATGAACCCATCATACCCGGTGGGGTATTCCCGTGCCCACATTCCGGCTCGGCGCCGATTCCCGGACCTCGGGCCGGTCGACCCGGCGATTCCTTCAGCGGCGACCGCCCTTGACCACCCGCTCGCCGGCCCGCTCCCAGGCGATCATGCCGCCGCGCAGCGAGGCGACGGGCGCCTGCGCCGCCGGGGCGAACATCCGCGCGGCGCTCGCGGAGCGCATGCCCGAGTGGCACACGAACACCACCGGCCGGTTGCGCACGATCCGCGCCGCCTTCGTCGGAACCTGGGAGAGTTCGCAGTGCTGCGCGACGGGCGCGTGCCCGGACCGGTACTCGGCGGCGGAGCGCACGTCGACGAGGACCGCCCCGCCGTCCAGCAACTCGCGCGCCCGGCCGACGCCGACGGACTCGTAGGGCTTGGCGAAGCGCGCCTTGATCTTCTCGAGCAGGCTCATCGGGTTCCGCCCTGTTCGGCCGGGTGACCGGCGCGCAGCCAGCCCTTGGTGCCGCCGGCGACCGAGACCGCGGACCGCCCCGACGCGGACACGATGTCCGCGCCGCGCAGGCTGCGATTGCCGGAGGCGCAGATGACGTAGACGAGGTCGGTCCCCGGGATCTCGGCGAGACGGGAAGCGAGTTCGCCGAGCGGGATCCACTGGGCACCGGGCACGTGCGCCTGCTCGTATTCGTAGTCCTCGCGCACGTCCACGACGGTCGCGCCGGACTTCCACTCGTCGGCGAATGCAGCGATGTCGATTTCCCTCATTGTCCACTCCTCGGCCCACACCGGTGGGCATCGTGCCGTCGTTCGAGGTTCATACCCCATGGGGTACTACATACCCTAGGGGGTATATCGGGATCTGTCCACCGTCTCCGCCGGACGACCGGCGCTTCGGCCCGGCGCGTGGGCGCTTCCGTGTAGCGTCCGAGACGATCCCGCCCGACGCACCAGTGAGGAATCGCCGATGAGCGACGGACCCGTGGCGCCGCAGCCCGGCGCGGGCCGTGCCCGCCAGAACGTCATCTACCGGACAGGAGTGCTCGGGCGCACCCCCGCGGTGCCGACCGACTTCGCCGGCCTGGAACGCCTGGCGCGACGGAAGACGAGCCGGCGCGGCTGGGCCTACATCGCCGGGGGCGCCGGCGAGGGCGCGACGATGCGCGCCAACCGCGAGGCCTTCGACCGCTGGAAGATCGTCCCCCGCGTGCTGCGCGACGTCTCCCGCCGGGACCTGAGCGTCGAGCTGTTCGGCCGCACCCTGCCCGCCCCGGTCCTGCTGGCGCCGGTCGGCGCCGCCGAGCTCGCGCACCCCGACGCCGACGTCGCGATCGCCGGCGCGGCGGCCGAACTCGGCGTGCCCTACATCTTCTCCAACCAGGGCTGCGCCCCGATGGAGGAGAGCGCCGCGGCGATGGGAGACTCCCCGCGCTGGTTCCAGTTGTACTGGAGCAGCGACGACGACCTCGTCGACAGCCTGCTCGCCCGCGCGAAGACGATCGGCGCGGACGCCGTGGTCGTCACCCTGGACACCACCCTGCTGGGCTGGCGGCCCCAGGACCTCAACCTCGGATCCTTGCCGTTCGCCCGCGGCGAGGGCATCGCCCAGTACACCTCGGACCCGACGTTCGTGCGCATCGTCCGCGAGCGCATCGCGGCCGCCGCCGGCGCACGACCCGAGGTGGAGGTGACCCTCGGCGCGATCAGGACACTGCTCTCGATGAGCCGGCGCTACCCCGGCCGCCTCCTCGACAACCTCCGCTCCCCCGAGCCCCGGGCCGCCGTCGAGACCTTCCTCGACATCTACTCCCGGCCCTCCCTGACGTGGACGGAGATCGAGTCGCTGCGCGAACGCACCGATCTTCCCGTGCTGCTCAAGGGCATCCTCCATCCGGACGACGCCCGGCGCGCCCTCGACGCCGGGGCCGACGGCATCATCGTCTCCAACCACGGTGGCCGCCAGGTGGACGGCGCGATCGCCTCGCTCGACGCCCTGGTCGGCATCGCACCCGCCGTCGACGGCCGGGTACCGGTGCTGCTCGACAGCGGAATCCGCACCGGATCGGACGTGTTCAAGGCGCTCGCCCTCGGCGCCGACGCGGTCACCGTCGGGCGCCCGCACCTGTACGGGCTGGCGGTGGGCGGCCGCGAGGGGGCCCGCGACGCCGTCGCGAACATCATCGCCGAGTTCGATCTGACGCTCGGGCTCAGCGGGCTGACGTCGGTGAAGGAGATCACCGCGGACGCGCTCACGCGCACGTGACCGACGGGCGACGCGTGATGCCGATCTTCGACGCCCACTTCCATATCGTCGACCCCCGCTTCCCCGTGACCCCGAACGAGGGATACGTGCCGCCGGCCTTCACGGTCGCCGACTATCTCGAGCGGGTCCGCGGGCTCGGCGTCACGGGTGGCGCCGTCGTGTCCGGCTCCTTCCACGGCTTCGATCAGGGCTACCTGCTGGACGCGCTGGCCCTCCTCGGCCCCCGCTTCGTGGGCGTCACCCAACTGCCGGCGACCGTGACCGACACCGAGATCGCCCGGCTCGACGAGGCCGGCGTGCGCGGGATCCGGTTCAACCTGCGCCGCGGCGGTTCGGAATCCGCCGCCCACCTCGACTCGCTCGCGCGGCGGGTCCACGACGTCGCCGGCTGGCACACCGAGTTGTACGTCGACGCCCGCGAACTGCCCGCGCTCACCGGGACCGTCGCCGCCCTGCCCGCGGTGAGCATCGACCACCTGGGCCTGTCCGCGGCCGGACTGCCGCACCTGCTGGACCTGGTCGACCGCGGGGTCCGGGTCAAGGCGACCGGGTTCGGCCGCGCCGACTTCGACGTCGCCGCCGTTCTGCGCGCCGTCGCCGACCGGAACCCGCACGCCCTGATGTTCGGCACCGACCTGCCGTCCACCCGGGCGCCGCGGCCGTTCACCGACACGGACGTCGCAGTGGTCACCGATGCACTGGGCCCGGACCTCGCCGCGCGGGCGCTGCACGACAATGCCGCGCAGTTCTACCGCGTGCGTTGACATCCCCGGCAAGCAAGATCTCCGAAACGTCGTATGCTCCGCCGTTCGCGATCTAGACTCGGGGGCGTCATTCGGTGCGCGGGGCGCGCCGCCGGCGGGGCGCGGCGGTCGGCACCCGGACGTGACATTCCGATCACAGGAGCATCAGCATGAGCGCCGCCCGAACCACCCGAGCAATCCTCGCCACCGCCGCACCGATCGCGGCCGCCGTCCTGTTCGCCGGCAGCGCCGGCGCCGCACCGCCCCAATCCCTCGGCACGGCACTGACCTTCGGGTGCCTCAACCAGGGCAGCCTGGCCTCGATCACGGCGGTCACCGCGCAGGCCGGCCCGGAGGCGAACCCCGCGATCGCCCCCGGTCACGTACTGTTCTCCACCGCACCGGGAATGGGCCCCATGCCCGCTGCGGGGCAGGTGTCGGTCGCATGGCTCAATCAGAGCACCGGCCAGGCGGGGATCGTCGACCTCGAGGGGACGTACCCGAACCTGGCGAAGGTGGTGAACACCGGCCCGGGCACCGTGCTCACCACCGTATTCGGTTCGGTGAACCTGAGCAGCGGCCCGATCTGCAATTCGACACCGGCCGCGGGGACGGTGACCGTCGGCTGACGGTGCCGGAGTTCAGCGCGGGCTGTACATGATCAGCGCCACGCCGAGCAGGCACACCAGGGCGCCGGCCACATCCCACCGGTCGGGGCGGAAGCCGTCGACGATCATCGCCCACACGAGCGATCCGGCGACGAACACTCCGCCGTAGGCGGCGAGGATGCGACCGAAATTCGCATCCGGCTGCAGCGTTGCCACCATTCCGTACCCGCCGAGCGCAATCACACCGGCGCCCACCCAGATCCAGCCGCGCTGTTCCCGGATTCCCTGCCACACGAGCCAGGCACCGCCGATCTCGAACAGGGCCGCGACGACGAACAGGACGAGGGACTTCGCGATGCTCACGCGAAGTACCCTACGGCGCTGCACGGCTCCGGTGCGGGTGCCCGCACCGGAGCCGGCCGGAACATGGTCAGGTTCGGCTCGCCGCGCGCGGGCGGGGCACCAGCCGGGGCACGCGGGCACTGTAGTCGCGGTACCGGTCGCCGAACGTGTCGGTCAGATCGTGTTCCTCGAACCGCAGCGCGACGAGGATGTATCCGGTGGTGACCGCGGCGAACAGCAGGTGGCCCACGCTCATCGTCGGCGCCACCCAGAACGCGATCAGGAAGCCGAGATACAACGGGTGACGCACCACGCGGTACAGCATCGGGGTGCGGAATACGACTTCGGCCGGGGGTTTTCCGGCGAAGTTCCGCAGCACCTGCCGCAGGCCGAACAGGTCGAAGTGGTCGATCGCGAACGTCGATGCGAGCACGAGGCCCCATCCTGCGAAGGACACCGCATAGAGCACCACGCGCACCGGTGTCGCGTCCACGTCCCAGATCTCCTGTGGCAGTGGATGCCACTGCCACATCACCAGCGCCAGGGCGGCGGTGGCGAACAGGACGAACGTGGAGCGTTCGATCGGCTGTGGGACGATGCGGGTCCATCGGTCCTTGAACCAGGGCCGGGCCATGACCGAATGCTGAACGGCGAACACGGACAACAGGGCCAGGTTCACCATCACGGCGACGACGATCGGCGTCTGCGGCCCCTCGTCGATAGTGCGGGGCACCACGAGACCTTCGACCCACCCGATCGAGTACAGGAACACCGCGAAGAACACGGCGTAGGCGGCCGCGCCGTACGCGGTCATCAGGGTGCGGCCGAGGCGGCCCCTGTCGGTCGTCTGCAACATCGTCGAACCTTCCCTCCTCCGGGCGCGCCGGCCCGTGCCACAGTCGGCGGATGTGCCGTGTGACCACGGTGCGCCGACGCGCCGGAGGACGACAGGCACCCCGGGGTGAGGTTTTCGGCACCCGGGGCGGGCGGTCATCCGCTGCCGCGGGCCACGTCCTGCGGGTCGATGTCGTCGCGCAACCCGCGCCAGCTCGGATGCCAGAGCTTGCCGGCGTCGGTCCACTCCCGGAACCGCACCTCCCCCACCAGCTTCGGGCTCACCCACACCGCGTCCCGCGCGTCCTCGCGCGGGACGTCGCCGGCGAAGGGGGTGGTGCGGCGCCGCAGACCCGCCATGGCGGCCGACAGTTCGGCGAGCTGGGGTTCGTCGAAGCCGGTGCCGACGCGGCCGACGTACTCCAGCCCGGCCTCGCCCTGCACGCCGACCAGCAGCGAGCCGAAGGTGCCGGCGCGGGCCCCCTTGCCGAGGCGCCAGCCCCCGATGACGACGTCCTGGGTGAGCCAGTTCTTCGACTTCACCCAGTCGGGGCTGCGCCGGCCCGGCATGTACACCGAGTTCCGCCGCTTGGCCACCACCCCTTCCCAGCCCCGCCGGGTGCTCTCCTCCAGCGCTTCGGATCCGTTGCCGTGCAACAGTTCCGGAACAACCAGCCCGTCGGCCGCGGCGGCGAGCGCGTCGAGCACGCGCCGCCGGTCGGAATACGGCTTGCGGTACAGGGTCACCCCGTCGAGGAAGAGGACGTCGAACACGAAGTACTGCGGGGTGCCCCCGGTCCGCAGCTGCCGGAAGCTTGTGACACCGAGGGTGTCGCACGCGACCACCTCGCCGTCGAGGACCACCTCGTGCCCGTCGAGGATGCGGGTGAGATCGGCGAGAGCGGGGTAGTCGCCGGTGATGTCGCGGCCGGAACGCGAATGCAGCCGCAGCTGCCCGTTCTCGATCTCGGCGACGGCGCGGTAGCCGTCCCACTTGCCCTCGAATGCCCATTCGTCGGCGTCGAGATCGGTCACCTCACCCGGTGTCGCGAGCATGGGCTCGAGGTCGCGCGGGAAGCTCGTCGGCGGGCCCGACGGCGCGCTCTGGTCCTTCATGCGGTGCGCGAGCCACTGGTTGCCGGCCGTGCGGATCAGCGCGTACCGGCCCTGCACCCGCGCGCCGTGCAGGCGCACGATCACCTCGTCGTCGCGCCATTTCTCGGTGTCGTAGGTGCCGGTGTCCCAGATCGTCATGCCGCCGGCGCCGTACTCCCCCTTGGGGATCACGCCGTGGAAGGTGAGGTACTCGAGCGGATGGTCCTCGGTGCGCACCGCGAGGTTGTTGCGGCCGGGATCGTCCGGCAGATTCTTCGGCACCGCCCACGACGCGAGCACCCCGTCGCGCTCGAGCCTCAGGTCGTAGTGCAGGCGGCGGGCGTGGTGCTCCTGGATGACGAAGGAATTGCCCGGTCCGGATCCCACGGTGGCGGGGACGGGTTCGGGGGTGCGGGACGGGTCGCGCTTGTGCCGGTACTCGGTCAGGGCGTCGGACTCGGGCAGCGGCGGGTCGAGCGCGGCGAGCGGGTCGGGTCCGGCCTCGAGGCGCGCGAGCACCTCGTCGAACCGCAATTGGTGCAACCCGGGGTCGTCGAGTTCGTCCCAGGTGCGGGGCGCGGCGACCCACGGCTGCTCCCGGCCGCGCAGGGAATACGGCGCGATGGTCGTCTTGGCCTGGTTGTTCTGGCTCCAGTCGAGGAACACCCGGCCACCGCGCACGGCCTTGGCCATGGTGGCGGTGACCAGGTCGGGATGCAGCGTCTCGAGGTTGATCGCCACCTGCTTCGCCACGGTCGACGCCCCGCCCGGTGCGAGCTCGCGGTCGAGCGGCACATACAGGTGTATCCCCTTGCTGCCGCTCGTGACCGGGTAGGCCGGCCAGCCCAGCCCGCCGACCATGTCGCGCACCAGGCGGGCAACCTCGGCGCACTGCGCCAGCGTGACCCCCTCCCCCGGGTCGAGGTCGAACACGATCCGCGTCGCGGGACCCGGAACGGAACCCGAGAACCGCCACTGCGGCACGTGCAGCTCGAGTGCCGCCTGCTGCCCCAGCCAGGCCAGCGACGCCACGGAGTCGAACACCGGATACGTCACCGACCGCTGCTTGTGGTGAACAGTCTTGCGGGTGAGCCACTTCGGCGCGTGGGAGGCGAGGTTCTTCTCGAAGAACGACTCGCCGCCGACACCCTCGGGCCAGCGTTTGCGGGTGCCGGGCCGGCCCGCGACGTGAGGTAGCAGCACCGGGGCGACGGCGACGTAGTAGTCGACCACGTCGGCCTTCGTCGTGCCCGTGCTCGGGTACAGCACCTTGTCGAGGTTCGTCAGGTTCAGACGACGGCCTTCGAATGTGCGGGTCGTCATCGCCTCATTCTGCCGAGCGCGGCCCGCGGGCGCGCACTTCTCGCGCCGGTCCCCGGCGTGTCGCCCGCGCGGAGGGCGCTTTCGGTGCTGCGCTCACGAGCACCTTCGGCGCTGGGACACATGAGCGCCTTCGGTGCTGGGACCCATGGGCGCCTTCGGCGCTGCGGCTCAGCTGTAGAGTTCGGCGAACCGGCGCAGCGAGGCCTCGATGTCGCCGTGCAGGGCCCGCGCGACGCCGGAGCCGATCGGCCCGAACAGCGGTGCCCCGCCGAGGTCGATGTTCAGGCTGAGCACGGAGCCGATCCCGGCGGCCCGGACGGTCATCCGCAGCTTGAACCGGGTGCCGCCCTTGCCGGAACCGTGGAGCACGAGGTGGTGCGGCGAGTCGATCTCCCGGACGGTCCACGCGACCCGGTTACGCATGCCCTTGACCGAGACGACGGACTCGGCGGTGGTGCCGACGACGAGTTCGCTCGGCAGGTCGCTGCGCCACCCGTCGTGGATGGTCAGCCATTCGTCGAATCCGTGCAGGTCCGACGCCCGCACCCAGGTCACGTGCGGTTCGAGCGGAAGGTCGGTCGATACCTCGAGTTTGGCCATGCCCCGCAGCGTAGACGCCGAAGCGCGGACGCAGGGTGATCGACCCTGCGTCCGCGCTTCGTGGGTGTTGCCTAGTGGGCGACAGCCTTTTCGACACCGACACCGGTGAGGGAGCGGACCTCCATCTCGGCCTGCTTGGCCGGGTCCTCCAGCTTGCGCCGGCCGATGTAGGTACCGACGATGCCGAGGACGAAGGCCAGCGGGATCGACACGATGCCGGGGTTGGCGAGCGGGAAGAGGGCGAAGTCCGCGTTCGGGAACATCGAGGACGGCTTGCCGGACACCGCCGGGGAGAAGGCGATGAGCAGCAGGCAGCTGACCAGGCCGCCGTAGATGCTGAACAGGGCGCCGGTGGTGTTGAACTTCTTCCAGAACAGCGAGTACAGCAGCGTCGGCAGGTTGGCGGACGCGGCGACTGCGAAGGCCAGGGCCACCAGGAAGGCGATGTTCTGGCCCATCGCGAGGATGCCCAGCACGATCGAGACCACGCCGATCACTACGACGGTGATGCGGGAGACCCGCACCTGATCCTCCTCGGAGGCGTTGCCGCGCTTGATCACGCTGGCGTAGATGTCGTGGGCGAAGGACGCGGACGCGGTGATCGCGAGGCCGGCGACGACCGCGAGGATCGTGGCGAACGCGACGGCGGAGATGATGCCGAGGAAGATGGTGCCGCCGAGTTCGAAGGCGAGCAGCGGCGCGGCCGAGTTCTCCTTGCCGGGGGCGCCGAGGATGACGTCCGGTCCGACCATCTTGGCGGCACCGTAGCCGAGCACCAGGGTGAACAGGTAGACCCCGCCGATCAGGGCGATGGCCCAGGTCACCGAGCGCCGGGCCTCCTTGGCGGTGGGCACGGTGTAGAAGCGCATCAGCACGTGCGGCAGGCCGGCGGTGCCGAGCACCAGGGCGATGCCGAGCGAGACGAAGTCGAGCCGGGTCATGTCGCTGATGCCGTACTTGGCGCCGGGGGCGAGCACGTCGCGGCCGGCGACGGCCTCGTTGGTGGAGCTGTTCACCATGGCCTGCGCGTCGGCCAGCAGCTGCGAGAAGTTGCCGCGGACCGCGAGCAGCACGAGCACGAACATGATGCCGGCACCGGCGACGAGCAGCACGGCCTTGACCATCTGCACGTAGGTGGTGCCCTTCATGCCGCCGATGAGCACGTACACGATCATCAGGACGCCGACCACGGCGACGACGATGCCCTGGCCGAGCTTGCCGTCGATGTTGAGCAGCAGCGCGACGAGGCCACCCGCACCGGCCATCTGGGCGAGCAGGTAGAACAGCGACACCGCGAGGGTGGACAGCGCGGCGGCCATACGCACCGGACGCTGCTTGAGCCGGAAGCTCAGGACATCGGCCATGGTGAACCGGCCGGTGTTGCGCAGCAGTTCGGCGACGAGCAGCAGGGCGACGAGCCAGGCGACGAGGAAGCCGATGGAGTACAGGAATCCGTCGTAGCCGTAGACGGCGATGGCGCCGGCGATGCCGAGGAACGACGCGGCCGACAGGTAGTCGCCGGCGATCGCGAAGCCGTTCTGCGGGCCGGAGAACTGCCCGCCGCCGGTGTAGAAGTCCGAGGCCTTCTTGGTGGAGCGGCTGGCCCGGATGACCAGGCTCATCGTCACGACGACGAATGCGACGAAAATCGCGATGTTGAACAAGGGGTTGCCGACGTCGGTGGCACCCTGGGCCAGAACTGTCACTGGGCCGGTCCTTCCAGCTCTTCACGGATCGCGGCGGACCGCGGATCCAGGTCACGGTTGGCGAACCGCACGTAGAGCGCGGTGATGACGAAGGTCGATACGAACTGCGCGAGTCCGAGGATCAGGCCGAGGTTGATGTTGCCGAGCACCTTGGTCGCCATGAAGTCGGCGGCGTAGGTGGCCAGCAGGACGTACACGAAGTACCAGGTGAGGAAGAGTCCCGTCATCGGGAAGACGAACCGCCGGAGCCGGCGGCGCAAGTCCTGGAACTCCGGACTCGCCTGCATGTCGACGAAGTCCTGCGCATCGGGCGTGCGGCGCTCGAGCGCCCCGCCCTTGCCGAGGTGAGCTGTGGTCACTGCCGACTCCTTGGTCGTGGCTTCAGGGATCGCCCCTGTGAGACGTACTACCAGTAGACCGTAATGAGACGAGAGTCACACGAGAAGATGGTGGCACCGGTCACACGCCGAGCTGTCGACCGGTGCG
Organism: Rhodococcus sp. ENV425; assembly: GCF_002887785.1. NCBI lineage: Bacteria > Bacillati > Actinomycetota > Actinomycetes > Mycobacteriales > Nocardiaceae > Rhodococcus > Rhodococcus sp. ENV425. Next base: position 74,229 of record NZ_PCZU01000120.1, on the reverse strand, counting down.
GCGAACGGTCCCCCGGGCGCGACGAGTGGCGGCTCAGTGGCCTCGCGGCCGGGGCGACTTTCCGGGTCCGCGCCGGTCCGCGGGGTCGCCGGTGTCCTCGAACGCCCCGAGCTCCCGGTCCCGGCCCATCCCCAGCCGCTCGGGCACGTGCATGCGGGAGAAGACGCGACCGATGTCCGCCGGGACGCGGGATCGGGTGGCGAGGCTGACGACGACCATGGTGACGAACGCGAGTGGCACGCTCACGGCGGCCGGGTAGCCGATGACGGCGGCGAGCCAGCCTCCGCCCGTCCCGGGGTCGATGCGCACCAGCACGACCACCAGGGCCGCGCCGCCGGCCACCACCGCGCCGACCACCATGCCCGCGGCCGCCCCGGCCGCGGTGAGCCCGCGCCACCAGATGCCGAGCATCAGCAGCGGACACAGCGTGGAGGCGGCCACCGCGAACACCAGACCCACCGCCCGCGACAGGTCCAGCGACGTCACCGCCAGCGACAGGCCGAGCGGCACCAGGCCGGCGAGGACGGCCGCGATCCGGAAGTCCCGCACCCGCCCCCGCAGCACGTCGGTGGACAGCACGCCGGCGACGCTGACCAGCAACCCCGAGGACGTGGACAGGAACGCCGCGATCGCGCCGGCGGCGACGAGCGCGGCGAGCAGCTGGCCGCCCCAGCCGGACAGGACCGACCCCGGCAGCAGCAGCACGGCCGCGTCCGAGCGGCCGGTGATGAGCAGTTGCGGCACGTACAGGCGCGCGAACACCCCGAGCAGCGTCGGGAACAGATAGAACACGCCGAGCAGGGCGATCACCGCGAGCGACGTCATGCGGGCCGCACGCCCGTCGGGGTTGGTGTAGAAGCGCACCAGCACGTGCGGCAGCCCCATGGTGCCGAGGAAGGTGGCGAGGATCAGCGAATACACCTGGAACATCGGGTGCGCGCCGCCGATCCCGCCGCCGGGCGCGGCCCAGTCGTCGTTGGTGGCGGGTGCCCCGGCCACCACCGGCACGGCTGCGCCGGGCTCGAGCACCAGCGCCGTGCCGGCGGCCACCTCGTGCTCGCCGGGCGCGAGCAGCACGGTGCCGTCCACGGTCCGTCCGTCGACCCGTCCGGTGGCGGCGACCTCGAGAGGCTCGCCGACCTGGACGACGACGTCGGTGGTGACGTCGACGGTGGTGCGCTCGGTGACCGTCGGCGGCGCCGGCTGCCCGACGGCGCGGTCGTCGTCGAGGAAGTGGACGGCGAGCACGAGGGCCGGCACCGCGACGGCGGTGAGCTTGAGCCAGTACTGGAACGCCTGGACGAAGGTGATCGAGCGCATGCCGCCACCGACGACGTTGCCGACGACGATCAAGCCGACCGCGACGACGCCGACCCAGTCGGGGACGCCGAGCAGGATGTTCAGGGTCAGTCCCGCGCCCTGGAACTGGGGGACGAGGTAGAGCACGCAGACGACGGCGACGATCACCATCGCCAGGGTGCGCAGCCATCGCGCGCCGAGCCGGAACTCCGCGAAGTCGGGCACCGTATAGGCGCCGGACCGGCGCAGCGGCGCGGCGACGAACAGCAGCAGGCCCAGGTAGCCCGCCGTGAAGCCCACCGGATACCACAGGGCGTCGGCGCCGTACTTGGCGATCAGCCCGGCCACTCCGAGAAACGAGGCGGCGGAGAGGTATTCACCGGATATGGCGGCGGCGTTCCAGCGGGGGCCGACGCTGCGGGAGGCGATGAGGGAGTCGGAGGTGGTGCGGGCCAGCCGGACTCCGTAGATGCCGATCGCGACGGTGGCGGCGGCTGCGGCGACGAGCCCGATGACGGTGACGACGGGGATCGAACCGGTATCCATGAGCCGCTCAGTCGTCGACCAGGTCGGTGAAGTCCTGCTCGTTGCGTTCGGCCAGGCGGACGTAGAGCCCGCCGATGCCGAGCAGCAGCGGGTATCCGACGAATCCGAGCAGCAGCCACGGCAACCGGATGCCGAGCACCGTCAGGTCCGTCAGGCGCGGCACGAAGTGGAACAGCAGCGGCAGGGCACACAGCAGGCACACCGCGACGAGCGAGAGCCGCGCGGCGAGGCCGAGCTGGGCTCGGACCAGGCCGCGCACCATGGCCTCCCCGACCTCGGTCTGTTCCTGGACCTCCACGCGGGTGCGCACCATGCGGGCGCCGCGGCGCTGGGCGAGCACCACCCGTTCGCGCGGCGGCGGGCCGCCCGAACCACGCGGCGGCGGGCCGCCCGAACCATGCGGCGGCGGGTTGCCGGACGGACTCATCTGGTCGTCCAGGTCTGCATCGGTCCGCGGATCAGGCGGTCCTTGAGCTCGCGGGTGTGGCGACGGCTCACCGGCAGTTCGACGGGCGGCTTGCCCTCCTCGGCCCGCAGGCACACGACGAGGCCGGAGCCGACGCTGCGAATGCCGGTCACCAGGGGCAGCGACACGAGGTAGGAGCGGTGCACCCGCAGGAACCCGGCGTCTGCCCAGCGGCTCTCGAGGGTGGAGATGGGGATGCGCACCAGGTGGGAGCCGGTGCCGGTGTGCAGGCGTGCGTAGTCGCCGTCGGCCTCGACCCACTGCACCGACGACCGCGGCACCAGTGTGGTCACGCCGCCGAGTTCGACGGGGATCACCTCGTCCGCCGCGGCCGCGCCCGCGGCGGCGGATTCGGTTTCGCGGGTGCGGCGGCGCTCGGCGATGCGGCGCACCGCCTCGGCGAGACGTTCCTCGCGCAGGGGTTTGAGCAGGTAGTCGACCGCGCCGAGGTCGAAGGCCGCCACCGCACGGTCGTCGTGCGCGGTCACGAACACGACGGCGGGCGGGTTCGCGAAGTTGCGCAGGATGCCGGCGAGCTCCAGGCCGTCGAGGCCGGGCATGTTGATGTCGAGGAACACCGCGTCGATCCCACCGTCGCGCAGCAGCCGCAGGGCGGTGGTCGCCTCGCCCGCGGTGTGGACATGGCCGATCTCCTCGCGTCGCCGCAGCAGGTACGCGAGCTCGTCGAGGGCCGGCGGTTCGTCGTCGACGGCCAGCACGGTGAGGGTGTCGGTGGTGTCGTTCACAGCCGGTCCATCGTGCCATGCCGGACCGTCCGCGCGGAGCGGACCGGTCCACTCGCGCGGAGCGGGGCCGGGTGGCGGAAGGGTCGCGTCATGCCCGTATCCCGGGCCGGAACTTCGGCACCCGCATGCTGACCTTCGTTCCGGCCCCCGGCGCCGTCTCGACGACGAGGCCGTAGTCGTTGCCGAACGCTGCGCGCAGGCGATCGTCGACGTTGGCCAGTCCCACGTGCGCCGCCTCCTTGGCGCTGGTGCGCCCCTGTCCCTCGGCGACGGCGTCGAGATCGCCGGAGCGCAGGAGTTCGGGATCCATGCCGACGCCGTCGTCCTCGACGCTGATGACGCAGTCGGTGCCCTCGTCCGCGGCGACGATGCTGATGGTGCCGGTGCGGGTGCTCTTGCCCGCGATGCCGTGCCGCACGGCGTTCTCGACGAGGGGCTGCAGGGCGAGGAACGGCAGCACCACGTTGAGCACCTCCGGCGCGACCTGCAGCCGCACCTCGAGAGCGTTGCCGAACCGGGCCCGCTCGAGCGTGAGATACCGGTCGATGTTGCGCAGTTCGTCGGCGAGCAGCGTGTACTCCCCGGCCGCGCGGAAGGAGTACCGGGTGAAGTCGGCGAATTCGAGGAGCAGTTCGCGGGCGCGTTCGGGGTCGGTGCGCACGAACGACGCGACGGTGCCCAGGGCGTTGTAGATGAAGTGCGGGCTGATCTGAGCGCGCAGCGCCAGCACCTCGGCGCGGTCGAGGCGGGCGCGGGAGGCGTCGAGTTCGGCGAGTTCGATCTGGCTGCAGGCGTAGCGGGCGACCTCGGTGAGCACGCCGAGCAGAGCCGGGCCGGGCTCGGTGGTGGTCACGACGCCGAGCGCACCGACGACCCCGACGTTGTCGATGACGAGCGGCTGCACGATCACGGCGCGCGCGGCCTGCTCGTCGGGACCGCGCTGGAGGTCGCCGTGCCCGACGAGGACGCGCCGGTCGTCGGCGATCGCGCGCTTCGCGGCGGTGAGCAACTGGGCGGACAGCCCTTCGAAGGGGCCGCTCCACGCCAGGCGGGTGCCGTCCGCGTCGACGAGCGCGACGGACGACGTGCCGGTGAGCGAGCGCAGGTGCGGGGCGGCCTCCTGCGCGGACGTCGCGTCGAGGCCCCGGCGCAGCGGCCGCGCGGCCAGCGACGCGGTGTGCAGGGTGGCGTGCACGGCACGTTCGGCCGGTGTGGTCAGGCCACGCCGGGTGCGCAGCCACAGCACGGTGACGCCGGCGACGACGAGCAACGCGACGGCCAGGAGCGCGGCGAGGGTTGCGCTCACCGCGGGTCCGGTCCCGGCTCGGCGTCGAGCCGCGCGACGAGGGTCTTCGGCGCGACGGTGCGGTACGCGTCCTCGACGATGTCCGCGACGTCGTCCCAGAAGGCGTCGCCGGTGGCGCCGGGGCCGTCGGGGCGGACCCCGATCCAGCCACGGGTGCCGACGTACGGCGGCCGGAAGAAGCGATCCGGGTCCCGCTCGATCCAATCCTGTTGTGCGCCCGCGGGTGCGGCCGCCCAGAACGCGACACGGTCGTCGTGGTGGTGGTCGGCGAAGGTGGCGAACTGCGGGGAGCGGCGGACGAACCAGGCCGGTTCGCCGTGGCTGACGCGTTCGGTGACGTCCGGAAGCGCGGTGCACAGGGCACGCAGGCGGTCGAGCGGACTCATCATGGGTTCACGCTAGGCCACCGCAGCGACGCCGTTGCGGGGTACACGGTGGCCGGGTGCACGCGGATCGGCGCGGCGCCGGCCGGTGCCCGCACAGGCCTCAGCAGCAACGTGCCCCCGGGTTCGCGTCCGCGGCGGCGTAACGGGTGCGCCAGTACTCGCGTTCGGTGGGGATCTCGGCTCCGGGGTGCAGCCGTTCCAGGTGGGCGACGTACCGCGCGTAGTCGTGGTCGCCCATCAGCGCTCCGATCCACCAGCGCACCGTTCGTCCCCGCGCGGCGAGCGCGGCGAGCACCCTACTCATGGTGCGCTCCGGTCGGCTCCGAGCGGGGGCCGCGAGCGGGACGGATGTGCGCGGCGCCCGGGGCGCGCACGCGTCCGGACGCGATGAGCACGTCCCACTGGTGCTGTATTCGTTTCTCGGCGGCCGTGGGTACGAACCCGGCCGGGGCGAAGATCTTCGACGGAACGTCGGGAGCCTCGGTGGTGGGCAGCCCTCCGGCCCGGAACGCCTTGACGCACACGATGGCTCCCGCGACGGCGACGATCAGCACGAGACTCGCGAACACGATCGACAGTGTGCCCTGGATGAAGGTGTTGCGGATCACCGCGTCGATCGCGGCGGGGCTCGTCGCGGACCGGAAACTGGTCTCCCCGGCGTCCTTGGCGGCCTGGAAGTCGAAGTGCTGGGTCCAGTACCCGATCGCGGGATCCCCCGAGAAGATCTTCTGCCACGAGGCGGTCATCGTCACGATCAGGTCCCACACGAGCGGAACGCCCGGGATCCATGCCCATTTGAACAGGCCCTTCTTCATCACCACGGTGAGCACGACCGTCAGGGCGATCGCGGCGAGCAGCTGGTTGGCGATGCCGAACAGCGGGAAGAGGGTGTTGATGCCCCCGAGTGGATCGGTGACGCCCATCAGCAGGATCGCACCCCACGCGGCCACGACCAGCAGCGAGCACAGCCACGCGCCCGGACGCCACGACGGGTCCTTGAACCGGCGGGCCGGTCCCCCGAAGTTGCCGAGCGAATCCGAGAGCATGAAGCGGGCGACGCGGGTGCCGGCGTCGACGGTCGTGAGGATGAACAGGGCCTCGAACATGATCGCGAAGTGGTACCAGAACGACTTCAGCGCGTCGCCACCGAACAGGTCGCTCAGCACGCTGGACATCCCGAACGCGAGGGTCGGGGCGCCGCCGGTGCGCGAGATGATCGAGTCCTCCCCGACGTCGGCGGCGGCCTGGGAGATGGCCTCCGGGGTGATATCCGGGGCACCCAGTCCGAGGCCGTTGACGTAGTCCGCCGCAGTGGCGGGAGTGCCTCCGGTCACGCCGGCCGGGGCGTTGAGCACGAAGTACAGATGCTGATCGATCACGCAGGCGGTGATCAGCGCCATGATCGCCACGAAGGATTCGGTGAGCATGCCCCCGTACCCGATCAGCCGGGTCTGCTTCTCCTTCTCGAGCAGCTTCGGGGTCGTGCCTGAGGAGATGAGCGCGTGGAAGCCGGACAGTGCGCCGCAGGCGATGGTGATGAACAGGAACGGGAACAGCGATCCGGCGAAGGCCGGGCCGTTGCCCTCGAGAGCGAAGGAGGTGACGTCCGGCATCTGCAGGGTCGGGCGGACGATGAGAATACCCACGGCGAGCAGCGCGATCGTCCCGACCTTCATGAACGTGGACAGGTAGTCTCGCGGCGCCAGCAGCAGCCACACCGGTAGCACCGAGGCGGCGAATCCGTACGCGATCATCAGCCACGTGATGGTGACCTTGGACAGGGTGAACCACTCGGCTCCCCAGTCCGTTTCGGCCACCCAGCCGCCGGCGACGATGGCCAGCAGGAGCAGTGCGACGCCGATGAGCGAGACCTCCGAGACCCGGCCCGGCCGCAGGTAACGCAGGTACACCCCCATGAAGAGGGCGATGGGGATGGTCATCGCGATGGAGAACAGACCCCATGGGCTCTCGGCGAGCGCATTGACCACGACCAGAGCGAGAACCGCGATGAGGATGATCATGATGACGAAGACCGCGACCATGGCGGCGATTCCGCCGACGACGCCCAGTTCCTCCCGCGCCATCTGACCGAGGCTGCGCCCGCGGCGCCGCGACGAGATCGACAGCACCAGGAAATCCTGCACCGCACCGGCGAACACGACGCCGAGGATGATCCACAGGGTGCCCGGCAGGTACCCCATCTGCGCGGCGAGCACCGGACCGACGAGAGGACCGGCGCCGGCGATCGCGGCGAAGTGGTGTCCGAACAGCACCCGCCGGTCCGTCGGGATGTAGTCCTTTCCGTTCTCGAGGATCTCCGCCGTGGTGGCCCGGTCGTCGCGCGGTTGGACGATCTTGCTCTCGACCAGCCTGGCGTAGAAGCGGTAGGCGATCAGATACGTGCACACCGCGGCGATCACGAACCAGACCGCGTTGACGTTCTCCCCGCGGACCACCGCGATCATCGTCCAGGCGACACCACCGAGCAGCGCCAGCACGACGAACACGACGCGGGCCGACGAAGGCATCGGGGAACGGTCGACGATGCCGACCGGCGGGAGGTCGGGATCCGTGCGCAGGTATTCGATCCGGGGCGGGGACTCGGGAACCGATTCGACGGCCATAAGGAATCCTAGAATCGTCTGCTCCCGCCCCGGCGGGAAAACGCGGATGTCGGCAGTCCGGGGCCCGGTCAGTACCGGGTGCGCCGGTTGAGCCGTTCCTCCGCGGCCGCCTCCTCGACGTCGAGTCCCTCGAGCACCGTGCGGAGCGTCTCGTCGTCGAGGTCGCCGTTGTCGCGTGCCGCGATCAGGGCCTGCCGCTGGGCGCGCAGCACGGAGCGCCGGAGCTTCTCGAACAGGGTGCCCGAGTCGGGCACGGCCGGTTCGTGCTCACCGGCCTCCTCGGCCTGCTGCGCTTCGAGGCGGGCCTTCATGGACCGGTTCACCCGGGCGAGGATGCGTTGCAGCGCCTCGGCGTCGACGCCGTCGGGCGGATTCTTCGCGAGCAGCGCGAGGTGCTGTTCGGCGGCAGTGCCGGAGATGGTCCGCGCACGTTCCATCTGCTCCTGGGCATACAGCCGTTCGTAGGGATCGGCGACGTTCAGCACCCGGATGAGGGCCGGCATCGTCGCCCCCTGGATCAGCAGGGTGCCGACCGCGACCACGAAGGCGATCACCTGGATCGTCTCGCGACCGGGGAACGGCTCGCCGGAGGCCAGGACGAGCGGCACGCCCCCGGCGGCCGCGAGGGTCACCACACCGCGCATCCCGGCCCACGAGATCACCAGGTACTCACGGCCGGTGAACTGGTCGCGCCCCAGCCGGTCGAGCCCGACCTCCCGCGTGAGGCGGCGACGCGCCCAGTGCAGCAGCACCCACAGCGGCCGCACCGCGATCACCACACCGAGCACCGCGAACGCGTAGAGGAACGCGCGGTGCACGTCGAGACCGCTCTCGCGGACCTCGTCGATCACGAACTTCAGCTGCAGTCCCATGTAGGCGAAGACGAACATCTCGAGCAGCACGTCGAGGCTCTCCCACACCGCCCGTTCCTGGATGCGCGTCGCCACGGACGCGTCGGTGGCCCGGTGCCCCATGTACAGGCCGGCTGCGACCACGGCCAGCACACCGGACGCCTCGATCTCCTCGGCGGCCAGGTAGGCGGTGAACGGGAGCACCAGTCCCAGCACCGTTTCCAGCGGCGAGTCGTACATGCGGCCGCGCACCCGGTGCACCACGACGGCGAGCAGCAATCCGATCGCCACGCCGCCGGCCACCTCGTACCCGAAGAACACCACGGGCGAGTCCACCAGCACCCGGGTGCCGGCGACGGCGGAGACCGCGACGGTGAACAGGGTCAGCGCGGTCGCGTCGTTGACCAGACCCTCACCGGTGAGGACCGCGATGACGCGTTTGGGCAGTCCGAGTCGCTGTCCGACGGCGACGGCGCTGACCGCGTCGGTCGGCGCGACCACGGCCCCGAGCACGAGTGCGGCGCCGAGGGTCAGATCCGGCACCAGCGCCGAGGCGGAGAACGCGACGGCGAAGGCCGTGACCAGGACGGTGAAGATGCCCAGCCGCAGGATCGGCGCGAGGTGCCGGCGGAAGGTCGCCACGGAGAAGCGCAGCGCCGCCGAGTACAGCAGCGGCGGCAGCACCACCCCGAGGATGATGTCCGGATGCAGCTCGAGCCGCGGCATGCCGGGCAGGAACGAGGCGATCGAGCCGATGGTGACGAGGACCAGCGGGGCCTGGAGGTTTCCGCGGTTCGCGAGTCCGGTGACGGCGACGGCCGCGATGACGACGAGGAGGATCCAGGTCCCGTTCACCCGTCGATTGTGACCCGGACGGGCGGTGGGCGCCGCCGCACGATCCGAGTGCCCGGTGTCCGAGCCCACCGGGCACCGATACTCGCGTGCCCTGCACCGCACCCTTGACACCCCCCGAGAAACGAACGTATATTCACCTCAAGTGAATGAGCATTCATTTTGCTCGTGTGCTTTTCGAAATCCGACGCACCCCGCCCCGAAGGCCCCGGTGGTGCCCCAGCAAGGAGTCGACATGGATCTGGCGTTGACGGAGGAGCAGCAGAGTTTCCGGCAACTCGCACGCGAGTTCCTCGACAAGGAGGTGGTCCCGCACCGGGCCGCATGGGACCGCGCCGAATCGGTGGACATCTCGATCGTGCCCAAGCTCGCCGAGATCGGGTTCTTCGGGCTGACCATCCCCGAGGAGTACGGCGGCCTCGGCGGCGACTACATCACCTACTGCCTCGGCATGGAGGAACTCGGCCGCGCCGACTCCGCTGTGCGCGGCATCGTGTCCGTCTCGATGGGCTTGGTGGGCAAGGTGATTCTGTCCCACGGCACCGAGGAGCAGAAGCACGAGTGGCTGCCACGCATCGCTTCGGGTGAGGCGCTCGCATGCTTCGGTCTCACCGAACCCGACAACGGCTCCGACCCCGGACACCTGAAGACCCGCGCGGTGCGCGACGGCGACCACTACATCATCAACGGGTCGAAGATCTTCATCACCAACGGAACCTGGGCGAACCTGTGCCTGGTCTTCGCCCGCACCGGCGGTCCCGGCCCGAAGGGCGTGTCCGCCTTCCTCGTTCCCACCGACACCCCGGGCTTCGAAGCCCGGGAGATCCACGGCAAGCTCGGCCTGCGCGGCCAGGCCACCGCCGAGCTGTACTTCACCGACATGAAGGTGCCCGCGAGCGCGCTGCTCGGCGAGGAGGGCCAAGGCTTCTCGATCGCCATGCACTCGCTGGACAAGGGCCGGGTCTCGGTCGGCGCCGGCTGCGTCGGCATCATCCAGGGCTGCCTCGAGGCCGCCGTCGACTACGCGACGAACCGCAAGCAGTTCGACCGGCCCATCGCCTCGTACCAGCTGATCCAGGACCTGATCGCGGACATGTCCGTCGACGCCGACGCCGGCCGCCTGCTGACCTGGCGGGCAGCCGACCTCATCGAGCGCGGAGAACCGTTCGGCACCGCCGCATCCAAGGCGAAGTACTTCTGCAGCGAGGCTGCGGTGCGAGCCGCCAACAACGCGATCCAGCTCTTCGGCGGGTACGGCTACGTCGACGAGTACCCCGTCGCCAAGTACATGCGCGACGCCCGCGTGATGACCCTGTACGAGGGCACCAGCCAGATCCAGAAGCTGCTCATCGGCCGCGCCGAGACCGGCATCAGCGCCTTCCTGTAGACCGTCCAGGACGGCGGGCCCGGGATCGCCGGCGGAGCCGGAGGGGGGGTCGTCGCCACACCGGCGGGTAGTCAGGCGGTAGTAGATCACGCACAACGCTCGGCTGGGGTCTCCCAGTCGAGCGTTGTGCGTGATCGGCCGTAGAGGCCCCGGCCGGGAACCCCGGGCAGGGCCTCGACGCGCACCCTTGACAGAGTGACGCGCGCCACACTACCGTTCTGGTCGAACACAATGAATGAGCATTCATCCACTACGAATTTTTGTTCACTCATCGTTGTCGCTCCGACGGGGCCGACCCGCCCCGGCGAAAACTCGCCCCCTGACACACACGGAGTTCTCATGCCCCCTGTCTCGGCCGACTGGACCAGTACGCAGCATCGACGCTCGGTGACGTGGATCGTCGCCCTCGCGACGGCAGCGCTCGTCTTCGACGGATACGACCTGGTCGTGTACGGAACCATCCTCCCGATCCTCATGAAGGATCCGACCCAGCTCGGTGCCGTCTCTGCCGAACAGGCCGGGGTGCTCGGCTCGTACGCCCTGGTCGGGGTCCTGATCGGCGCCCTGCTCGCCGGCGCCTTCGGCGACCGGGTCGGCCGCCGAAAGCTGACACTGATCAGCATCACGTGGTTCTCGGTGGGCATGGCTGCCGCGGCGATGACCCACTCCGTGACGATGTTCGGCGCCATGCGACTGCTCACCGGCATCGGCGTGGGTGGACTCATCGCCACCACCGGCGCGGTGGTCGCCGAGTTCGCGCCGCCCAGCAAGAAGAACATGTACAACGCGATCGTCTACTGCGGTGTCCCCCTCGGCGGTGTCATGGCGTCGCTGCTCGCCCTGCTGCTGCGTGACGCCATCGGCTGGCGCGGCCTGTTCTGGATCGGAGCGCTGCCCCTCGTGATCCTGCTGCCGCTCGTGCTGCTGAGGCTTCCCGAGTCGCCCCGCTGGCTCGTCGCCCGTGGCCGGATCGACGAGGCCCACGCGATCACCGCACGCACCGGCATCCCTTCTCCGACAGCCGAAGAACTCGTCGTCGAGCGGGCGGGCGCCCAGAAGGTCGGATTCGCCGCGCTGGCCACCCGCCGGTACGCGCTAGGCACCGCACTGCTCGGCCTGATGAGCTTCGGCGGCATCATGCTCACGTACGGGCTCAACACCTGGTTGCCGAAGATCATGGAGAACGCCGGGTTCGACGCGAAGAACTCGCTGGCATTCCTGTTGGTGCTGAACGGCGGCGCGATCGCCGGCGTTGTGCTCGCCTCCCGGACGGCGGATCGCACCGGCCCGCAGCGGGTCATCGTCGGCACGTTCCTGCTCGCGGTGCTGTCGCTCATCGTGCTCACCCTCGACCTGCCGCTGGCGGTGCTGCTCGGCGCGGTCGCGGCGGCCGGTATCGGCGGGATCGGCACCCAGATCCTCATCTACGGCTTCGTCGCCAACTACTACTCGACCACGGCACGCGCCGCCGGCGTCGCGTGGTGCGCCGGATTCGGCCGTCTCGGCGGGATCTTCGGGCCGCTCGTCGGTGGGCTGATCCTCGGCGCCGGACTGAGCAGCAACATCGCCTTCTACATCTTCGCGGGCATTGCGCTGCTCGGCGCGGGCCTCACCGTGCTGGTGCCCACCCGCCACGAGAGCGTCGCGACAAGCCCGAGCGGGACGCACCGGGCGGCCGAGCCCGCCATGGTGACCGTCGACTGAC